>CAYQNB010000047.1:0-4925 GCA_964418805.1 uncultured Candidatus Saccharibacteria bacterium
GAGTACTCTTTTTAATTGCATCTATTATGATTTTGCATAACCCAAGAATACTTTCAGATGTTGGTTTTCAACTATCTTTCGCTGCAACGTTTGGTTTAATTGTTGTATCAAAGCATATCCATCCAGCTATCTCTTTTGTGCTGCCAAGTATCAAGGAGGATTCAGTACTGCTATCAACCCTAACAGCATTTCTTTGCACACTGCCAATCCTTCTGCTTAACTTTGGAAAGTTTCAGTGGTTAGCAATCTTTTCAAATATACTTATACTTCCTGTCATTGAAAGTACTATGCTTTTTGGCGTTGTTGCAGTTTCCCTTAGCTTTATATATCTCCCTCTGGCAAAAGTTGCGTACTCATTAATCTGGTTTCAGCTTAAATATATGGAGATTGTTGTTGTTAAGATAACTAATCTTTTTGTGCCAAGTATATGAGAACAATACTTAGCTCCTTAACAGTATTAATTGTTCTGCTAGCTGTCTTTTGGATCAGTTCGACTGAGGGATATTGGTTTAAAGATAATGTTGTTGTGATGGATGTGGGGCAGGGGGATGCAATATTAATTACACTTGGTATCAATACTCAGATTTTGATTGATGGGGGTAATGGAAAGCATCTTTCAGAGAAGATTGGAAAGTATATTCCGTTCTGGGATATGAAAATTGAGCATGTAATTCTGACTCATCCTCATCGCGATCACTACTCAGGCATATTATGGCTTGAGAGTAGGTATGAGGTTGAAAATCTGCACTTGGTCGATTTGTGTGCCAACCCATTTAGCCGTATACACGATGAGAGCATCATGAGGAGAGGGAAAAACGTTGCAATTGGCAAAAGCGGGAGATATCTGCTCTATATCACTTATCCACACCCCTCTCTAATTGAAACAAATTGTTTGAGGGATGGGAATGTAAATAATGCATCGATTGTTGTAACTCTTGAATATGATGGTAGAAAGTATCTCTTCATGGGAGATGCAGAGCAGCAGCAGGAGGAGAGTATGGTCAATGAGGGTATACTTTCCGATATATACTTCCTAAAAGCAGGTCATCACTGCTCTAAAACATCAAGTTCAGATGATTTTTTAGATATTGTTATGCCTGAAATCGCTGTCTGTTCTGCGGGAAAAGATAATAGGTATGGGCATCCGCATAGTGAGGTGCTTGAAAGATTTAGAGCCAGAGGTATTAAATACTATGTAACCTCGAGAGATGGTGATCTAGTGATTAAACTGTAGATATCTGTGTATAATGGAGTATGTATAAACAGTACTTAAAAAGAGTTTTGAATATATTTGAGTATAGAAATGGACAGGAGGACAGACTTCTTGTTAAGAAGATTAGATCAATATATGGGGATAAACCGGTATATCTGTTAAATAATGCAAGAAGTGCGCAGTATATTTTTCTAAAATCATTAAACCTTAACAAGAGTGATAATGTAGTTGTTCAGTCTTTCACCTGTAATGCGGTTGTTAACCCAATTCTCTGGCTTGATGTTGAGGTTAGATACTCGGATATTAATAAGGAAACATATTCAAGCTCACTTTCGGAGATCAAAAAAAAGGTTGATAGGAATACAAAAGTTATAGTCATCCAGCATACATTTGGAATACCTGCAAAGTATGGTGAGATAGTGGAGTTTGCAAAGAGAAATAACATAATTGTACTTGAAGATTGTGCGCATGCATTTGGAAATGGGAATCTTGGTATAAATGGAGATGCAAGTATTTTGAGCTTTGGTATTGAAAAGGTACTCTCAACAAGGGTTGGTGGCGCATTGGTTGTTAATAATCCGAAGATTAACAAGGCAATTGAGAAGGAATATGAAAAGATTGGGAAGATGAACTATATTGAAACATTTCTCTGGCTACTCAACCCATTAATCTGGTCAGTTCTTAGATCATTTGGCAGTTTTAAGTTTAAAATAGCAAAGATTTTCAAAAACTTGGGACTTCTTAACATGGGTTTCTTTAGCAGCGAGCTGGTTGGAAGAAAGCCAAGAGCATATCCAAAGAAGCTCTCTAACGCGCTTTGTGGTGTTGTTAATGATGAGATTAAGGGTATTGGTGAGAATCTGGGTGGCAGAAGAAAGTGTGTAGCTTTATACAATCAGAAACTTGGAGGAACATATGGAGATATAGCCATGGTTAGGTATCCATATCTTGCAAAAAATGTAACAAATGCAAATGAGATTATGAAGATCTGCAAACAGAAGGGGCTTGCAGTTGGGGATTGGTACAATCCTGTTATATACCCCTCATCTACAAATCTTCTTGCAATGGGGTATGTGGTTAGCTCATGTCCTGTTTCTGAAAGTATCTCATCAAGGATCGTTAACTTCCCAACAGGAAAGGGAGTTGGAAGAGAGCTCATTGAACTGTACTGTAATATTGTAAATTCAGTTGAGAAAGATAGTGAAAAGTAAGATAGAGATTGAAAAAATTGAAGATATCAATGTTTGGAATGAGTTCTTGAATAGGTTCGAAAATAGATATTTTCAGCAGTCTTGGGAGTGGGGTGAGTTCTACAAATCTCAAAATAGAAGAATTGAGAGAGTTGGAATATACTTTGACAAGGTACTGGTGGGGGTATCCCTTCTAATCGAAGAGGATTCTAGGTTTGGAAAGCTCGTGTATAGTCCTCGAGGCCCCATCATGGACTGGTCAAATGTTTCACTAAGGGGTCCTGTGATGGAGCAGTTAGTTGAACATGTCAAAGCATCTTTTAATCCAATCTTTCTAAGGGTGGACCCCGCAGCGGTTGACAGTGAAGGTATGATTGAGAAGGAGTGTTTGCGCATCGGGTTTCACAATTCTGTGGGCTTTTGGCAGGTTGAAAGGGCTTGGGTTTTAGAAATTGCAGGTAGAAGTGATGAGGATCTTCTAAAAGGTATGAGAAAGAACACTCGATACTATATCAACAAGGCAGTTAGAGAAGGTATTGAGATTATACGAAGTGAGGATATTAAAGATGTGGAGCAATTAGCACTAATGCTTGAAGATCTTTCATCAAAGAAAGGTTTTTCTCCGATGCCAAAAGAGTATCTAATTAATCAGTTTAAGATGTTGGGAGGAAAGAATGGTTTTTTGAGATTGTATAAGGCAGTTAAAGATGGAAAAACTCTTGCAACTGCAATAATTGCTTTCTACGGTCATGAAGCTTCATATCTTCATGGTGCTTCAAAGGATTTGGGCAATACGCAGGCTCCATATCTTCTTCAATGGCAGGCAATTAGGGATGCAAGAGAGTCTGGATTGAGTCGGTATAACTTCTGGGGTGTAGTTAAAGATGAAAACTATCATCCCAACCATCCAGGTTTTGGGTATAGTAATTTCAAAAGAGGTTTTGGTGGTTTTGTAGAGCAGTATATTCATACAAAAGATTATATTTACAAGCCAATACAGTATTGGCTATTCAAAACGCAGGAGAGGTATAGGCAGTGGAGATTTAAGGGGAATTGAAATATAATATCGTATGAAAGTAATTAAGCTCACAGAGGTTCAAGAGCACTCATTCATAACCGATTTCGACCTATCAGTTGGTCATGCTAAGTATTCATTCAAGGGGAAGCAGAAAGATGTTATTGATAATCTATCAGAGTTATATGCAGAGGTTGATTCAATGACATACTCTGAGATTGAGAGTAGTTTTTTAAAGACATATTTCAACTTCTGCGGTCAAGCAAGTTATACAAATTTCAAACACCCAATTATCCATTATTCCACATCTATTTCAATTGAAACATTGGCTAACTTTCTTAGACTGAAAAATCTGCGAGTTGGTCTTATAACACCAACATTTGATAACCTTGCCGATGTTGTGAAAAGGCATGTAGACAGTAAGGATATTGTGCCTATCGAAGAGAGTTCATTGTTAAAACCAGATACTGATATCGATTGGAATGCTCTTGATGTCTTATTTATCACATTGCCAAACAATCCAACTGGCTTCACCTTAAACCAATCACAATTTACTAATCTAGTAAATGAAGTTAAGAGAAGAAATAAAGTAATTGCAATAGATTTTTGTTTTAGATTAACTGAAAGTGAGTATAAAGAGTACGATCAATATGAAATAATGAGAAAGGTCGGAGTTGAGTTTATAGCTTATGAAGACACAGGAAAGATATGGTCACTATCAGAGATGAAAGTTGGTGTAATGATGGCATCAGATAATCAGTATGAACTTTTAAATGATATATCAAGGGATATACTGCTTTCTGTATCTCCATTTGTACTGAGACTACTTGATAAGATAATTTCAAACGAAGATCCAGATACCATATATATTAACCAACTTGTGCAAAAGAATAGGGAATACCTAAGATCTAAACTGCAAAATGTCAATTTCACGTTAGTTAATATTGATTCTAAATCAACAGTGGAATGGGTAGAACATAATAGAGATATGAATGCAACGCAGTTAGTTGAGAAGTTAGAAGAGCATGGGGTATTTCTCTCACCAGGAGCCCAATTCTATTGGGATGACTATTCTCGTGGAGAAAAGTTTTTGAGAATAGTGTTAGCAAGAGATACAGAAAGATTTAAAATATCTGTTGATATGTTGGTTGAGGCTTTATCTAAAATTGATTCAAAAATCGCATGACACTAAACCCAAACGGAAGAAAACTAAATGATGGGGACCGCTTACTCTTATCAATCTCACTTTTAATCTGGTTTCTAAGAACGGAGTGGGTAATTGAAATTCTAATCTTCGTATTTCTTCTCCTTTATCTTAAAGTTAAGAATATTAAGGTTGAGAATGCTCAATACTTTATACTCATAATCATTGGAATTACTCTTGCAATGTATATGTTTACTCTTTATGCAGGATAGTATTGATGAAAAGTATTATTTTTACTATAATATAGTTGCTATTTAACAATTCGCCTATCGTTTTAAAGAGGGAATAGTAGTGGTTTAAGAA
>CAYQNB010000047.1:4935-5422 GCA_964418805.1 uncultured Candidatus Saccharibacteria bacterium
TCCTTTTTTAGATTCAATAGTGATAGAGCTTATTTCTTCTGAAAAAAGATTTTTGACTGCCCGAGATTGGGAAGCTGAAAGGTTGCTTCCTGAGTGTGATGCTGATTTCTTACTCCAGAAAGGTTTAATCCTATCTCCAATTGTACTCGCGAATGCACTTGAGCATGCTAAACGCTTTCTTATAGCAACTCCTGGTCCGAATCAGTATTCACGTAGTATGTTGGCAGGTGACTGGTTTGATCCTTGGATTAAGATAGCAAGAGAACATCCAATGGGTAATTCTGATGAGGCAGATGATTTTATTCAGTCTCGCAGGGTTATTAGTTTTGATGACTTGGAAAATAGGAATTGGGCAGAAAGCAAGCATCTATGTGGATTAAATGGTGCTGGTTTAGAAGGTCATGAAGGTCATAGAAGTGCGATACGGTATCTCTCTGAATCCGCGTATAAGGGTGGGATGCTTCCACTCATTATGCTCGAGGGTGAT
>CAYQNB010000048.1:0-5359 GCA_964418805.1 uncultured Candidatus Saccharibacteria bacterium
GACAAAGAACCTGATCTCTCCAGGTAAACCAACCATCTCAAAACTGACACTATTGTTAACGCTAAAGTTATGAGCAAGCCCCTCTCCCTTACCTCCTATTCCATATAAATTTGCAAACATCTTCTCTGCAACACCTGTTTCAAACTCATTTCCTCTTGGAACCTTAATCTCAAACAGAACACCATCTCTGCTCTTCTCATCCCGATCCTTTCTCTTAAGTGAATTCATGAAGGTGTATATACCATATCCAATTGCACCAAGTATTAGTGATATGAAAAGAATCCAGAAGAATATAAGGGAGAATGATATATCAGAGCCACTATCTGCGAGTGAATCTTGTGGATATACAACAGCCTCACCAGGGGTAACGGTTGAACCACCCTGTTGTACAGGTCCTACAATCTGTGAAAGAAGAATCTGATTGTTACTTTGGACAGTCTCTTTCAATGCTTTAATACAAATAGTTTACACCATCAGATTATCATAAACGGGGATACTTTTCTATTAACCAAATACAGCAAGAATCTTCTGTATTAGTGTTGCAGTCCATGTTTTCCCATCCTCAACACTACCATTTTGTGAAATATCACTTGCATTACTACTCACATCATCTGAAGCTGAGTATCCAAAGAACTTAACACCACCGCTTTTAACATTAGAAGATGTACCACTTTCCACCTTAACCATCTCTTTTTCATCTGCATCTAACTGTTGTGCTGGAAGTTCCTGCTCTTTTCTAATATCTTCAGCCATCTTCTGAAACTCTGGATCTCTAACATACTCATCTTTCTTCTCCTGCTGCACAACAACCCCAACCTGTGCCTCTGGCTTTGGAGCAGATTCTACAGCGACTTGCACATCTTCAGCTGGTTTCTCAGGAGTATTTGAATACTTCTCTAAAAGACCGTTTTGCTTTAATACATCCTTCTTCTGTTCTAGGGATAGGGTTGCCCATACACTCTCTGGCATAACACCAAGAAGCTCTTTGGGAAGAGCATGAAGAACTGATTCAATACTTACACTTGAACCAACTTCTACATTATTTTGTTGTGTTTTAACTGTACTATCTTGCATATTTCCTATTTTACCACATACTTTCTCTTCTCTCTATGAAGTTCTCTTTCTAAGTCTCTCTCCTTTTCTAGAAGCTTTTTCTCTGCGATCTTCTTTCCTCTTGCCATACCGATTAATACCTTTGCCTTTCCTCTTGTGAAATACATTTTAAGTGGAACGATTGTTAGATTTCCCTGTTTTGTTTTGCTCTGCAGCATCTCAATCTGGCTTCTTTTAACAAGCAACTTTCTTGATCTTGTTGCATCATACTCAATATCTCCAGAATACTTATACTTTGCGATATCGGTGTTAATTAGCCAGAGCTCTCCGTTTAATACCTTTACATATGAATCCCCCATCACAACACGACTGTCCCTAACAGACTTGACTTCGGCTCCTGTGAGGATGATGCCAGCCTCTAAAGTCTCCTTAATCTCGTAATTTCTATATGCTTTCTTGTTTAAAATCATTGCCAATTATACACTACAACCCAATCTTCCATATTCTATTTCCATCCAGTATATACATACTCTCCTCTTTAGAATCCACAACAAAGTCTTTTACATTATTAAATACATCATCTCGATTTCCTCGATATATATACTGTTTAAGAAGCCACATCTCATTTGGATGCAATGAGTCATTGATACTCTCCTTTGGTTTTTCAAATACAAGTATTCTCTTTGTATCCTTATCAAATGCATACAACCTATTATCCAAAGTTGCTCCAGTAAAGCCTGCACTCAAACTTGAAAAATCAGGTGAAAGACCCACAATCCCAACTGCTGAAAGTCGAATTTCGCCACTTGTGAAGTCAAAGATATATCGTTCTAAACCGGTACTTCCTGCTGTTAGTACATATATACTCAAATCCCCAAAGAAATCAGTTGCGCTTGAGAGTGTATCTGACTCAATATATGGAAATGGAAGTCCGTACCCACCACTTCCAGTTCTTGTTGATTTGAGAACTGAATTAAGACTGTTGCTAAGAAGATATACGTTGTCAGTCTGTGTGAAGATTGCAAGCTCTGATATATCATCAACACCGATATCATCAACCGAAAGTCCAACTAGAGACACAAAGTCCTTGTTTGTTCCATTTGATGTAAATGGAGATTTAACAACACCATTCTGCTTGTCATATACATATATTCCCTCATTTCCCAGATCGATATACTGAGGATTGATTATTAACCCACTCTTATCCGCAACCTTCTGAACAGAACCATCAAAGATTGCAACTCTATACACACTTGCAAGACCACTATCTGTCACAAAGAGAAACTCATTTCCAAAATCATCCTTATATATTGTTATATCAGTTGGATTAGAGCCTTCCCCAAACTTAATACCTGTGTCTAAAAAGCTTGAGATCCCACTATCCTCACTCAATCTCTCCCTCTTGTTTATCTGGTCATCCAATTTTTCAAGCTCACTTCTAACCTTTGAAACCTCTGTACTATCCACAATCGAAAGCTCCTTTCCATCAAGTTCTGCAAGTTTTTCAGTTGCATTAAATACAGAAAGTGCTGCCTGTTCTCTATCATTTAAAACCTGATCCTGTGCATCATCAATATACCCATTAACCTCTTCCAACACAGCTACAACCTCAGCATGAAGCAGTCTTGCCTGTTTTGCATTATTACTCAATCTTGCACCAACAAATATTAAAATTACAGCAAGTATGATTAATCCAACTGATGCAAATCTCTTACTCCTTAAATTCTTCAACTTATACCCGTCAATTGCAATTCCACTACCACTATTTCCATCTCCAAATGATGAGAGAGAAAGCTTAGAAAGAAGTCTCTTATACCATAACTTTCTTCCATACTGGGTATCCATCTTCCCCTTTAGTACTGCAAGAAATCTTGAAGCAGCAATCCCCAACTTTGAGAGCATTGGAGATACTCTTTTTGAAACATCTCCACTAAACTTCTTTGCATTCTCAACTCCATTTGCAAATACAATCTTCATACCATCCACCTTACTCCCCTTCGAATCACCGACTCTGCTGTTTTGTTGAGCGACATCACCTTTCTCAACAACTTTCTCCCCTTCCAATTCCTCTCCCTTTTCCTCTACCTCTTCCTTCTCTTTCACAACAACCTTCTCCAGTGTCTCATCCCTACTCACAAGAAGCATTCCCTGACCTTCAGTTAGTTTTGAAGAGTTTCTTTCAAATGAATCAAGCACCTCTCTAGTGTCTAAACCACTTTCAATATCTTTAACGAAACCCTCAATCACACCACTTGAACCCATCAGTACAAGATCTGAGTCATCAATTGCAATACTTGCTGCAGACACCCTGTTTTCTGAAAGAATCTCTGAGATATTTAAAAAGTCTGAGTTTTTGTATAGGTATAGGTCTTGGCTTCCAAAGATTCCCAGGTATGCTGTCTTATCCTTAATTACAACAAGAGCAAAGTTTAGATCAATTCCCTTCTCCTCCAGCTCTTTGTCATGCTTCATTAGTTCAAGAAGCTTTCTAGAACCGGCATTCATAGCTCTCTTGATATTTTCCACTACACTTCCACCCTCTGTGAAAAGATACTCATCTAATATTGCATCCCAAACAAACTTAGCTGCCCTGTCCACCTGAATATCACCCTCACATTTAACAGAGATTAAGCCTGATATTGAGCCACGAAGTGTTTGTTGAAGTTGTTCTGTTGGAGCATGCTTAAATGCAGATGTTACAGCAAAGTCCGAGACCTCTTTTGGAATGTATCTTTTAAAATACATAGCAGTTTTACCCCACAAGAATTAATATTGTTGCAAGAAGGCTACCAATCACTGCAAAGAGCAGATGAATATATGCAACCAACTTAGCCATTCCCTGATTTTTAGTTTTAACAGTGTCGCCTAGTATCCGAACACGAAGTGTCATTAGGAAGACATATATGAGATATCCAATTACAAGAATCAAAAAGAGAAGTTTTAATACACCACCAAGTCCAAAGAGTGGGATGTTAGGTGATGTTATTCCTGTTAAAAAGTCCATTATATTACTCCTTTCCTTTTCATTTCTAATAGGTCAAGAAGTGTATCTTGTACAACTCTTGGCTTAGGTACACCATCAAATTCAAATTCAGGCCTTGTACCAGCAGTCTGAATATATACATCTCCGAAATCAAATAATGAGCTTAAAATACCAACTGGTGCATGAGAGACATCCTCAATCTTGTCCAGTGGTGCTTCTGAAAATCTGTGAAAGAGAATACTTGTGAAATCAACATCAACAATCCTCTTATCCGTAATGATGTTGATTGAATAGTACCATTTGAAGAATGTATCAACGGTATAACTAACAGCAAAAAGAAACATAAGAAGTCCTACACCAAGTGTTAATCCAAAGCCAATCTCTGAACCAAAACTCTTAAACACCATTCCAAGAAGAAGTGGGGATATTAGAAGTGCAAGAATTATCATATATTGAATCACAAATTTTGCAGGATGCTTTCTCATTAGTAGTACTACATTCTCACCACTATCCTGTCCATGAAATGCAATTGCTTGTGGAAAAGCACAAAATGTACCAAGGTTACTCACATTACTCCCAGCAATGATCTTATTCAAAAATGACTTCTTAATTTTTGCGAATTTCTTTGGTACGATTACTTGCTCTGACATAGTAGAAGATATCACAAATAGATTAGAACAACAAGAACAAAACTACTTCCTTCTCACATCAATATGTGTAAATCCGTTTTGAGGAATTGATAGATATCCAGGTGCTCTTGCATTAAATACCTCATGAAATTCAGATGCTGGAATAGATACATAGCCTCTGTTTGTAATGAAGTTAACAGATATTGTATTTCCACTTGAAGTTGTACTAGAAACAGCAGCAGATGAAACAGATGTAACTGGATTTGAAAGAAGGCTTCTAAGTTGTGACATTGAATATGGACTTCCAGAATATCCAGAGATCGGACAGCTTGAAAGAGTCACAGGAAGTATCTTTCCTGGATTAAATGAACCACTAACACCCTCCCCCTTAAGTGCCAACCATGTATTAATTAGGTCTGACATCTCCTCATTGGATAGCCATGGATTTGGATGAGCACCACAAGCACTCTGCCCTATCTTGTATGTTGACCATGCTTTGTAAAACCAAGAGACACCAGACTTACTATCCCATGCATTAGCAGTCCAACCACTACTGCCACCCTGCTTGTTTGTAGTATCCCATCCCACATTGTTCACCCAACCACCATGAACAGCAGCATACTGAGTTAGTATCGCAACACCACCCTGAGTAATTAGAACCCCTTCTGTTTGTTGCACAGCAGTTTTCCACCTT
>CAYQNB010000049.1:0-5326 GCA_964418805.1 uncultured Candidatus Saccharibacteria bacterium
CTCCCACTCTTTTAGGAAATAGTATCTGGCGATTATTGAACCACAAGCTACTGCAACATCGCTCTCACCCTTGTGAAATTGTCTTAGCTCAATACCAAGATCATCCTGCTTTGCCTGATCTAAAAGTCTGTACTTATTTGTAGAAAACTGATCAAATACTGCGTATCTGCAATTAATATTTGCGTCTTGTAGTACTCGGACCAGAGATTTTGCTGTTGAGATATGTAGTATTGAAAGATACTTTGCAATATTCCCAATCTTTGCAATCTTCTCATTATATTCGCTTGGAGATACAACCGTACACTTATACTCCAACATCTCGATCAATTCCTCACCAAGTTTTAATATCTTTCCATCTGAGATCTTTTTTGAGTCCCCCACTCCCATCTCACTTAGCTTAGGAAGCATATCTTTAGAAACAAAACAGCTTGCAACTACAAGTGGTCCGAAATAGTCTCCCTTTCCAACCTCATCTGCACCGATATGGTCTACAAAATCAGTCTCAACTATCTGCTCTGAAGTATCTCCAAAGAGAATATTATATGTACTAGATGCGTTCTTACCCTGTATCACAAGTTTTCCAGATTTATATAGGATTGCAATACATTCGATACCTACAAGCCTCCACTGCATATACTCACTACTAACTGGCTCAATCTTAAATCCCATTGAAAGAAGTTTAACGTATGCAACCTTGGATTCATTCTGATTAATTTTTACACTTTTAGTTTCTTGCATCTAATTAACCTTTGAAATTTTTTGACCATCAGCTGTATCTAAAACAGTATATCCAAGTGAAAGGATCTTTTCTCTTAACTCATCAGATTTTGCAAAATCACCACTCTTTCTTGCTTGCTCTCTTTGGGACAATATCTCATTTAGTTCACTATCATCTGAGATTTTAAGTTCACTTTCTAACTCTAAACCCAATACCTTATCAAAATCTAATACCGTTGCAACAATATTCTCTGGTTTTTCATCTGATTTCAAAACCTCTGAGATCACTGCAAATGCACCTGACATATTTAGATTGTCAGAGATTGCCTCTATGAAATTCTCCTTGAATTGTGCAATCACCTCTCCCTTTTGGTTGGTATTTAGAAGTTGCAGTTTTTGTATTAGGTTCTTTCTTGCATTCTTACTTCCCTCAAGTGCCTCCATTGAGAATCTAATGGGCATTCTATAGTTAATACTTGCAATCATATATCGAAAATCCATCGGTGAAAATCCATTATGAGCAAGGTCATCTTGATTGATTGAATCTCCCGAACTTCTTGCAAGTTTATCCCCATCAATATTTTGAAGATGCTCATTGTGAGCCCAAACATTCACAATATCTTTTCCATGTGCCCCAAAGTTCTGTGCAATCTCATTGGTATGGTGTGTGCCGATATGATCCACACCACCCGTGTGGACATCAATTATATCCCCAAGCTCGCTGTATCCCATTGCAGAGCACTCCAGATGCCACCCAGGAAACCCTTCACCCCAAGGTGATGGCCAACTTAGAAGATGGTTTGCATATGGTCCAACCTTTTTCATCCAGATTACAAAATCAGCAGGAGATTTCTTCTTTTCATCTACATTCACATCATCTCTTGCTCCTGACAGTTTCTCTTCAAGTTTCTGTCCTGAGAGTTTTGTATATTCTGGATATTTTGTAACGTCAAAGTATAGGGCTTGATCAGTATCATATGCATATCCATTTGCCTCAATCTGCTTGTTTAACTCAACCATGGAATCAATATACTGCGTTGCTCTTGTCCATCCATATTCCTTCAGATTATCCAGACTCATATCTTCCGGTATCTTCTGTCCAGATGGTGTTAGAACATTGAATAGTTTTAGATCGATTAAGAATTCTTTTATGTAATGGTCTGCAATCTCGTGTGGGTCTTTTCCAGCCTTTTTTGCGCCAACCTCAAGCTTGTCCTCTCCCCAATCATCATCACTTGTTAGATGACCAACATCTGTTATGTTCATTATTCTTTTCACCTTAAATCCAAGGTATATTAAAGACCTGTAAAAGATATCCCAGTTTATATATGCTCTGAAATGTCCAAGATGTTGCTTGCTATACACTGTTGGTCCACAGCTATACACCCTTAATATCCCATCAGAATTTCCTGGTTTAATATCTTGTAGTTGTCTTGTTAATGTATTGTATAGTTTCATTAAAAATATAAGCTAAATTAATATAGCTTCACTACTAATATATCACACACTTTTTGAAATTAGCAGAAAAGCTCCAAAGTTACTTGGATATACAACAGTATTGATTGTTGTTTCTGCTTTTAGACATATCCGATGATACTAAACTTCTTTTCTTCCCTCAAGTGCTCGCTTGAGTGTTAGTTGGTCTGCATATTCTAGATCTGCTCCTGTTGGTAGTCCCATTGCAAGTCTTGTAACTTTAACAGTTCCCTTAATACCACTAATCATATCCTGAATATAGTTTGATGTTGCTTCTCCCTCAAGGCTTGGGTTAGTTGCAACTATAACTTCAAGCTCTTTTTTGGATTCAAGCAAAGTATTTATTCTCCTTTTTAGTTCATTAAATCTAAGCTGTTCTGTTCCAATTCCCTCTGCAGGTGATATAACCCCGCCTAGTACAAAGTACATTCCGTTAAATACACCACTTCTCTCAAATGCAACAACATCTAGTGGTTCTTCAACAACACATAGCTTCCCACTATCCCGCAAACCAGATGAACATATATTACACTCCTTTGAATCAGACACATTAAAGCAAGATTCACAGAATATTATCTTCTCATCCATCTCCAAAAGTGACTTAGCAAGTTTAGTTGCGGATCCATTTCTAGAGCGCAAAAAATGATATGCCATTCTTGCAGCAGATTTAGGTCCAATTCCGGGTAGTCTTGAAAATTGTTCAATTACGTTTTCAACAGATTTAGGGAGTACTGACATATTAGCCTAGCATCCTCTTAATTTGATCCATATCAATATCCTTAACCATCTCTTTTTGCATCTTCTTTTCGTAGTCTTTGTATGCTTCTTTCATTCCTTTTTTAATGACTTCAAGAGATCCAGTACTTAGGTATTCATCTGCTATATATATATCTTCAAATTCTTGTGCTAGGTTCATATATACCTTAACCATTCCATCTTTAGATTCTCCAACAACCTTTCTCTCTTGCATCTTCTTTTTCATCTGCTTTGCCTCATGTTGCATCTTTATTAATTTTGCAGGGTTTATCATATATCTATATATTTATATTAACTGAAAGGATTGTATCAGGATTGTGAAGGAAGGGAAAGAATACTTAATCGTTATGTATATGCGCAATCTCATATCGCACTACATTATCCTGTTCCACGTACTTTACACTGAAAGAATTTATACCGCTGGGTTCTACCGAAACTTGCGGACATAGTTACCACCCCTTCTATGCCATAATAATCGCTCCGAGATTCAACTTTAGAAACTTCGACATCGGCATATGATTCAGAATCTGGAGCAACGAATCTATATTGATCTTCTGGCTTAATCTCTTCATTCGTCAATCGCAAGGGAAGTTGGTCTACATTTCCTCTACAATTAGCAAGCCCATATGCTTGTTCAAGTTCTACTTCATTCAACTCACCATTAGATATCAAATATCCTATTAATCCATAAACCAGTAAAAAAGCATCATACCGACCTCTAGTTTGCTCCTGCTCAGGCGCACGAAAAATTCTCTCTCGCATTTCCTTTGGCAAGTCAGAGAATGAGGGAATGCTTTCAATAGATGATGGTGAAAATTTAACAACACCGTTTGAAAATTCTTTTTTAAGATTTAAAGGAGACATGAGATAACTAGAGAAATTAATGATACATTATACTAAATTGAGAGCTCACACTCAACCCATAGTACTACATCCCCGCAAATATCTCATCAATCTATATATATTGAAAGAGTTACATCAGGATTGAAGGTATGAAAAAAAATACGCTCAAACTTTTCGAGGGACACGAAATTCAAAAAATTCTCTAATCTTTTAGCTGCTGTTGAGAAACCAATGTATACGTTGACTCCGAATCACTTTGAACAACATAAAGCTCAAATCCATTATGATATATGACGTTCACTTTGAAAGTTGTTGGATATCCGAGATTAATAAAGGGTGCACAAATATCAACTTCAACTTGATGATCATTTTCTTCTGGGTTAGTAAGCTCCACTCTAGCAAATGGAATCCTTTTTCCCAAAATTGGATCCATAAAAGTTTCACCAGATGCAAAATAATAATGGGGGGTGGGAAAAAATTCAGTGGGTTTGGCAAACTTTGGTTTAAACCTTTTGTTACTTAACCTATTGGTTTGATTATTTCGATACTGGATGGAATTTTCAAATAACAAACCGATTGAATTCAAGTCTTGTTCAGTCATCTCGTTGGACAAGCTCAGAACAGATAGTACACCATACAACCCCTCCACATATGGTTTTGCTCTTTCAGGTAATTTTCGACGACTACGTAGATAACGACTACGTGCCTCACTGAGTCTCCTTAATCTAGGATCATATTTCATGTTTTCATCTGAGACATGAAATATACCATTCTTAATTTGTGGATATATATCTGTTTTCCCTAGGAATTCAGTTGGTGACATCTATTGAATGATGTTAATTTTATCAGGAGTATTATAATATATTTGGAGATCGCAATCAACCCATAGTACTACATCCCCGCAAATATCTCATCAATCTTTGGATTTGGCTTTGGAATATACTGCTTCTTAGGAGCTTCTGTTTTCTTTTCTTCTAATGAACTACTTGTTTCTGGTGCCCTTTTTAAAACAATATCAGCACTAGACTTTCTCTTTGGTTTTGAATCACCGTTAACAGTACAATCAATTTTTAATGTGAAGCCTAAGATATTCTTCATTGCTTTTGATATGGACTCCCTGCTTGTTGGAGCCTCAATCCTATCCTTATGAAACTCAAAAGGAACCTCTAGCTTCAACACATTGCTATCCACACTTAAAACCTTTGCACCACTAACAAATGCAAAGAGATGACCTGCTTCTTCTTTTAGAGTATTTGCAATATCTTTCCATTTTGAGGTGATGAGGTTTAGATCAACTGAAACATTTTCATTAACATTTAGAACCTCCTCATCCTCAACATCCTCCTCTTCACTCTCTTCTGACTCTTCACCATCCTTCACATCACTATTTTCGAAAGTTACACCATCTTTTGTGCTGTTTGCTATGAGAAGTTCGAGGATTAGTCCTGGGATGTTTGTATTCTTCACATCTCTTTCTGCAACTATGAGTTGTGAAATATAACCTGTTATATCACCAATACTCAAATCTTTTGCA
>CAYQNB010000050.1:0-5311 GCA_964418805.1 uncultured Candidatus Saccharibacteria bacterium
ACTATTACTGTGTTCTTAAAGTTCACTCTTCATCCCTTTCCATCTGTTAGATGACCATATTCAAGTATCTGAAGCAAGATATTTAGCACATCAATATGTGCCTTTTCGATCTCATCAAACAGAATTACACTGTGAGGCTGTTGTCGAATCTGCTCTGTTAGTTGACCACCCTCTCTATATCCAACATATCCTGGAGGTGAGCCGATTAGCTTTGATACACTATGCATCTCCATCATCTCACTCATATCAATCTGTATTAGTCTATCCTCACTACCAAAAAGCTCTTTTGTTACAGCCTTAGCAAGCTCAGTCTTTCCAACACCAGTTGGTCCAAGAAAGAGAAATGATGCCCACGGCCTATCCTCTGCTGAAATTCCTGTTCTTGCTCTTTTAATTGCATTTGATACTGCCTCAACCGCCTCACTTTGACCAACAACACTCTTTTCCAAACTCTTTTCCAGATTCAAAAGAGATGATCTTTCATCACTTCCAAGTGTTGTCATTGGGATACCTGTCCACTTTGATACAACCTTCTTAACCGTGTCACTATTCACTTCATACTCTTTGCTCTTTCTCTGAATATCTCTTTTCTTCTCAAGTTTTTTAATCTTGCCTCTCAAATTCTCAACCTCAATCTCTTTTGCCTTTGCACCCTTCATATTTGATGCTTTAATCAAGCTATCCTTCTCAATCTCAAGCACTCTAATTGAGGACATTAGATCGGGAATTTCACTAAACTCTGATTCAACCTCAAGTTTTCGTGTTGCACTTGCCTCATCAAGAAGATCGATCGCCTTATCCGGCAGATATCTATCACTTACATACCTATGACTTAACTTAACAGCACTCTCAATGGCTTCCGCTGCAACCTTCACCTTATGATGCTTTTCAAGTATCGGTCGAATTCTTCTAAGGATCTGAATTGAGTCTTTAATATCAGTCTCCTCAACTAATACTGGTTGAAATCTTCGAACAAGTGCATTGTCCTCTTCAAAAAATCTTGTATATTCTGCTGTTGTTGTTGCTCCAATACACCTGAAACCATCTCTTGTGAGGGCTGGTTTTAGAACAGAAGCGATATCTGAGGTTGTTCCAGGCATACCACTGCTAATTATCGTATGTATCTCATCAATGAAAAGTATTACATCCTTAGACTTTGAAACCTCTGCAACAATTGCCATCATCTTCTCCTCAACATCACCCCTCATCCTGCTTCCTGCAAGAATTGAGTTAATATCTAACATGATGATTCTGCTGTCCTTAAGTGCAAGAGGAACATTTCCATCAGCAATTCTTTGTGCAAGTGCCTCAACAAGTGCTGTTTTACCAACACCTGCTTCGCCCACTATGACAGGATTATTCTTCTTTCTTCTGCTTAGGATATTAACAATCTGCTCAAGCTCTTCACCCCTACCCACTATGGGGTCGAGCTTATTATTCTTAGCAAGTCCTGTAATATCAACACCGAAAATATCAAGTGCTGAAGACTCCATTCCCTTTCCTTTCTTCATATTCTTTGGCTTTGCAAGTATCCCAAGAGGATATGTTGCGAAATTCATTAGATTCTCCTCAAACAACTCGAACGTTAATCCCTGCTTTACAAGAGATTTTGTGAATGGATGTGTTTTTTGTGAGAGCATTGAGAGAACTAGATGCTCTGTTCCGACATATACATGAGCCATACTACTTGCAATTGAGTATGCATTTCTAAGTATCTCCTTTGCCTCTTTAGAAAGAATTAGTTCAATTCTTGAAGGGCTACTCTTTAGATCAAATCCTTCCCTTCCACTAACGCTTTTAAGTGTTGCAAGAGCATCAATTCCCATTAGTTGAAGAACTTTGGATGCAAGTGAGTTATCATTAAGAAGAATACCAAGGAATATATGTACTGCCCTTATCTCTTTTGAAGCCATCTGTTTTGAGATTTCGCCTGCATATCTAAGAGAGATCTTTGCATTCTCACTTAGCTTATACAAGACATCATCTTGCTTTGAACGCATAGTATGTAGTTTGATATATTTTCGTTATTATACCACACTTTCTACTTACTCCTTTGGAACTTCAGTCTCGATTGCAGCATCAACTGCATCTTCCAGTTCTTTCTTGGAAAGCTTCTTAACCTTCTTTGGTTTAGCAGCAACTGATGTAGCTTTAAGGCTCAAACCAAGATGTCTTTCTGTTGAAGATATTGAGAGAATCTTAACATCAACCTCTTGCTCCTCTTTTAGAAGATCATTTGGATCTTTAACAAGCTCATCTGAAAGTTCTGAGATATGGATTAGACCGTTAAGACCATTTCCAATTCTTACAAAAGCTCCGTAAGGTACGACTTTTTGAACAACACCTTTAACAACATCTCCAACTTTAAATTTAGAGATTGCCTCTGTCCAAGGATCGTTTTGAAGTCTCTTAATACTGTATGCAACCCTCTTTCCTCCGTCAGATATACCAATTACCATTACGCTAATTGCATCTCCAACTGAGT
This sequence comes from uncultured Candidatus Saccharibacteria bacterium, assembly GCA_964418805.1. Lineage (GTDB taxonomy): Bacteria > Patescibacteriota > Dojkabacteria > SC72 > SC72 > CAYQNB01. The sequence goes on from CAYQNB010000050.1 coordinate 2,486, forward strand.
ATAGTGCACCAACATCCTCAACTTTGTCCCATGAAAGTTCTGAAAGATGAACAAGTCCTTCAAGTCCACCAGCATTAACAAATACACCAAATGGTGCAACACCGCTGATTGAACCCTTAAGAACATCACCCTCTTTAACTCTCTTAAGTGTATCTTCTCTCTGCTCTAGATCTCTTGCTTGAGTTACCATCTTTTCTGAAAGGATGATTCTGTTCTTCTCTCTATCTAGCTCTGAAATCTTTGTCTTAATCTTCTCACCAATTAGTGAGTTTAATTTCTTCTGTACCCTTGAAGATATATCTTTTCCAACTTTTCTAACACCATCTGCATATACTCTTGAAGCATCAAGCTGGGATGTTGGAATGAAGCCTCTAACATCATTTCCAAGATCTACAATCAATCCTCCATTATTTGCTTCAACAACAACTGCTTCAACAACATCATTGGTCTTCTTAGCCTCTTCGAGTTTAAGCCACATTCCTGCCTGTTGAGTCCTTCTAACAGAAAGAATCAACTGACCCTCATCGTCCTCTGGCTTAACTACATATACAAGCATTGTATCTCCAACCTTGAGTGTATCAAGATCGATTGTTTCGCTCTTTAACTCTCTTCCTGCAACAATTCCCTCTGATTTATACCCTACATCAACGACCAAAAGTCCAGGTCTGATATCCATAATTGTTCCCTCTACGATATCTCCCTTTGAAAGTTTCTTAAGTTGATTTGCGGAGTTTGAAATGTGTGATTCAAAAATATCATACATCTTATCTCCATCTGTTTTTTTAATAGCCATGATAAAAAATGGCCAGGCTTTTTGCGAAGAAGCCAACGGCATACTTAAATATTAATTATCGCAACACTTGGAGTATATCATATAGCTTTATTTTGCGCTACAAAGCAGGCAGATCCTTACAATATGAGCAATACTGCTTAAATACACAGTCTGATTTAGTCATCCTTGCCTTACATACATACCGCCCATACAGGACAAATAGAGCAGTCACTTTATGATATACCCCCTGGGGGTATATAACTTCTAAGTCTCCCCCTATCTCCTCTGGCGTTTTTCCATTCGAAAGCCCTAGCCTCTTTGCAACCCTCATTACATGTGTATCCACACCAATCCCCTCATTTTTCTCATACAAACTGTTTAGAAACACATTTGCTGTTTTTCTTCCAACACCGCTAAGTGTCACTAACTCCTCTACACTCTTTGGAACCCGACCACCATATACATCTTCCAATCTTTTTGAAAGTGATATGAGATATTTTGCTTTTGATCTGAAGTAGTTTACAGATTTTATTAAGGTCTCAACTTCTACAACATCTGCACTACCCATTGAGCTTGGATCAGGAAATCTTTCAAATAGCTGTTTACTTATCTTATTCACCTGTTTATCCGTTGTTTGAGCAGAAAGCACAATACATACAAGAAATTGGAAGGGAGTTTGCCAATTTTCAAGCTCAGAAGAGTATTGCGGGAAGAGTTCTTCCATTTTAGAGAGGAATTCTAATGCTTTTTTATCCATTTAAAGCTGTTGATACTAATTCCCATATATCTGAGGCTATTTTCTCCTTTTCGCGGCTTGCATCCACATTTTTCCACCCATACTTCTTCCCCAATCTAAGATGCGTCTTTCTTGATAGCTCCCATCTTGTTGTGTCAGAGCTCTCATTATGATGACCATTCTCAGCTCCAGATATGAATCGCTCACCATCCATTAATATCGAAAGATCAGGTGTAATTAGACCATAGTTGATGTTTTCAAGATCTCTTAGCTTAACCCCATCAACTAACCCCCAACTGATACCTGTACCGACATAGTCTTCAAGTACAACATTTAAACCACTATTTAATATTTCAATTAATGTATTTTGAAAATCAAACCTATTCTCAGCAAAAATTTTTTGTATCATTAATGGAGATAGGTTTTCTGGGTTCCCCTCTCTTAAAATACTGTTAAGTCTTGGGCCAGTTGGTTCAAGTGTATAGATTGGATATTTCAGGATTAAAAAGGTCTTATACTTCTCGGAGATCATCTTCCCTGCCAAAATCTCAACCTGGGTTGATTTTCCGATATTATTAGGGCCATAAATTGCAATCAGTTTCCCTCTCTTAGACTTTGATTTTAAGATTGCCATGATTATACTAACAAAAAAAGTATAAGAATATTCTACCAGACCTTTCGGTATTTACATATACATCCAACCATAAGAACAAAAATCCCACCATAAAGGTGGGATACTTGTTAGTCCTGGCAATGACCTATCTTCCCGGGACCGCAAGGTCCAAGTATTTTCGGCGCTGGAGCGTTTTACTTCTGAGTTCGGGATGGAATCAGGTAGTGCCACTCCGCTACAATCGCCAGGCAAAAACCCTCAAATATATATTGAGAACTTTTGCCTGACACTCTTCCTAAGAAGAGATACAGGGCTTTTAATTTCAAAAGAGCAAGAGAGTGTTTTTATTACACACTCGAAACTGAATAGATAACTAAGACTTCAAAAAGCTTTTGGTCTATTAGTACTCCTCGGCTAAATATATTGCTATACTCACACCTAGAGCCTATCAACGTAGTAGTCTCCTACGAACCTTCAGTATACAAAGTATACAAGTATTTTTAATCTTGGGACAGGCTTCGCACTTATATGCTTTCAGTGCTTATCCCTTAATAACTTAGCTACCCTGCGATGCTTTTGGCAAAACAGCAGGTGCACTAGAGGTTTACCTCGCTCCGATCCTTTCGTACTAGGAGCCAACTCCCTCAAAAATACAACGCCCATACCGGATAGAGACCGACCTGGCTCACGACGGTCTGAACCCAG
>CAYQNB010000051.1:0-5263 GCA_964418805.1 uncultured Candidatus Saccharibacteria bacterium
AAAACTTGGTAGTGGTAGTGGTACAAATGCACTCTTTAGAAAGATTCAGGATGTTGAAAAAATCAATGGAACTCCAAATATGGGTGGAATAATAATCCTAATCGTTGTTCCCATAATGGCATACATACTTCTTCCAATGACAGATATACTTAAAATTGCAATCTTTGGATTCATACTTTTTGGAGTATGGGGACTAATCGATGTCCTTTTCACAAATGCAATTAAGGATAATGCGAAGTTAAGGGAGAAACAGGAAACATTTGAGTGGAGATTTGCAAAGCTCTCAATTGCAGTTGCACTCAATCTTCTTGTCACATACCTTGTGTATAACACAGGAGCAATATCAGAGCTTTCACTAACAAATACACTTGCAATTGCAGTTACACCAATGATACTACCTCTAATCGCACTCACAGGACAGTTTGCAATATATGCAGCAGAGATAACAGACGGACTTGATGGCCTTATGGTTGGGATATTTGGAATCATACTAAGCGCATTCATTGTACTTCTCCTAATACAAGGAAACTATACATATATTCCGTTTCTATCAATAATTGTTGGTGTCATTATCGTCGACCTATACTTTAACATTCCTCCAGCTAGATTTTGGAACGGTGGACCTGGTGCAATGCCCCTTGGCTACATCACATTTTTAATTGCACTTCTAACAGACAATCTTTTTGCATATTTCATAATGACATCAATAACCTGGCTAATTATGCTCTCAAGTATGATTCAGATTCTTTCAATGAAGTTTTTCAAGAAGAGAGTGTTTAAGATTGCACCAATACATCATCACTTCCAGGCTGTCGGATGGCCAAACTATAAGGTGACGATGAGGTTCTGGCTATACACCACAGTTAGCTGTCTTCTTGGTCTGTTTGCAGGTATTGTTCTCTAATGAAGTATAGGAAGTTTCTAAAACTAGCACTTCTCCTTCTAATCCCACTTTCCATCCTTCTAATCGACTATATTAAAACACCAAAAGAAAATACTAAGCAAGAAACGATTGAACAAAGTAATAACTCAGAAAAACTTGAGGATATAGATGTTGACTATCAACCACCAACGGAAAGTATTGAGGATGAGAATGATACTTCAGATGGTTCAAAAACGACTGCAAACAGTACAAAATATGAACTTAAACAGACAGGTTGGATACCTGCTTGGGATTTTGATAGGGGATATAACTCACTTAATAGACACAGAACAGACTTCCACTCTGTCTCTCCAGTTTGGTACTCACTTAAAGCTGATGGCTCATTAGCTGCAGATGAAAAGGGTGTTGATAAGTTGGCAAAGCTTTCAGGTGATAATGATATTAAGATAGTTGCATCAATTGCATCTTTTTCACATGATGACATGAGCTCAATGCTAAACAGCTCAGCAAACTATTCTAGATTCATAGGTGAGCTAACTGAGATTGCAGATGCAAAAGTGATAGATGGAATTGATCTTGATTTTGAATCAACAAAGCTCACAGACAAGACAAAGTTTCTTAATATGGTTAAAGATGTTTCAAAGATCTTAAAGGATAGAAAGAAGATATTCTCATTTACGGTGATACCAAAATGGGGGGATAATGTTGCATACCAATCACTAGTTGAGACGCGCCAAGTTCAAGATTGGCAGATACTTTCCCAATATGCAGATGAGATTAGGATAATGACATATGACTACACATCACAAAAGTCACTTGTTCCAGGACCAGTTGCTCCGATTGGTTGGATGGAATCAGTACTTAAGTATGCACTAACAAAGGTTCCAAAAGAAAAACTATGGCTTGGAATACACCTTTACGGATATGAATGGGTGAATAAGAAGTATGTACCAACAATCGATATACTCTCACTCGACCTTTCAGAGCAGGTACAGAGCAACTCATATACATACAGTACAATCAAAGAGATACTATCTGCCTCATATACTGATACGATATACAACAGCGATTTTGAAGAGGGTATTGCAACATACAACTGTCTTTCAGACTCATTCTGCACACTCTTCTACCCAAACAAGCAAAGTGTTAAGGCGAGAATCGAACTGGCTAAAAAGTATCAGATTGCAGGAGTCGCATATTGGAAGTTGGGAGGAGACTCAGACATACTTGATTAATCACTCTCACACACTCGATCATTACTACACCTTGATATCCCATTATCACAACTACACAGATTACAGCTATCAATTGCACTATAGTTGTCTCCATCATTGTACAACCTGCTGTTATATATACAGACCTGCGCAGGAACAAGGGCACCATCCTCACTCATATATTGCAACTTAAAACCACTTGAAAGCTCAAGATCGATTGGAGATATTCTAAATGTTGCAGAAACAGTACATGGTTGTGTGTAGATTGAGGCAACAGTATTAACAGCAAGAAGAACTGTCAGCGTATTACCTGTTGCATTGTACAAGCCGACTTGGACAGGTGCTTTCCCATCCTTTGTACAAAGCTGACCTTGCTCTAGCACAACCTCAATACCTTTCTCAATGCTCTTTACACTTCTAAACTGTGTCTGAAGTGGTTTTTGAGCAATATCAGAGGATATTCCATCTGAAACATATCTGTATGAAAAGTTCAAACTCTTTCGTATGAAGTCTTCGAGTGAAAGATCAGATGAATCGGTCTCCTTTCCCTGCTCATTACACTTAACTTTTCCATCATCACAAAAACATATCTTCCCATCCTCATACCCATCAACCTCACTCTCACTTTCATACAGCTTTCCATTAACATAGCAGCCATTTCCAATTAAAGCCTCTCTGTATGAGAAGAGTGCGATATATATACCAACAAATGTAAATACAATTGCAAGCAACATCAACTCGATTTTCTTTTTAGAACTTTTTCCCATCTTAAAAGAATACCACTAACACTTCTGTGCTACAATAAATCCATGAATGATTCGCATGCACACCTAACAATTGAACCCATTTCCCTTCAGCTAGAGCGGGCTCTTTCATACTTCAAAGAGATTGGTGGTAAGAAGATATTAAATGTATCACATGATATTGAATCGATTGAGGGTGTAGTTAGCGTATACAACAACTTCAATTCAAAATATCCAGATACAATTCTAAATAGTATTGGAATACACCCTGAATATTTCACAGAGAGCAAGGAAGATTTTCTAGAAAGTGGCAAGAAGGCAATTGAATATTTTATAGAAAAAGTACAGAAGAATATTAAGATACTTTCTGCAATTGGAGAAACTGGACTTGATTACCATCACTTCCAGCATCTAGCTCACCTCACAACAGATCAAAAACTCCAACTCCAAGAGATACAAAGAAGATCTTTCATACAACATATTGAGATTGCTCTAAAAAACGATCTACCTCTTTCAATACACACAAGAGATATCGAGGGACAAAACAGTGCAATTGAGGATGCTATTGGTATTCTTTCAGAGAGCGGAAAAGGCAGTGCAAGGGGAAGTTTTCATAGCTATACAGGAGATATTAGATATCTAAACAATATCCTAGATCTAGGATTCTTTGTTGGATTCAATGGAATCATTACATACCCAGGTGCTGGAAATGTTAGAGATATATTAAAAGCAACACCGATTGAAAAAGTACTTGTTGAAACAGATACACCACTTCTTCCACCTCAAAGTATTAGAAAGAACAAGAAGCTTGCTGTTCGATATGGAAGACCAAGTGATATCTCAGAGATTATAGATGTAATCTGTGAGGTTAAAGATATTAAAAGAGAGAAGTGTACTGAAATTCTAGACGAGAACTTCAACTGCCTATTTTGATATAACAACAACAAACTCTCCCTTTAGATTTTCTCCAAATGCACTTAGCACCTCATCAACACTTCCTCTTTCCACCCTCTCATACATCTTTGTTAGATCATTTGCCAGTACCACAGTTCTTGAACTATCAATGCCTTTAACAACTGGAAGCAGTTCCCCAACCCTGTTTGGTGACTCAAAAAGTACAAGTGTACAATCAAGTGCCATATACTCTGAGAGAATCTTTTCTCTTTTAGAATCACTTTTAGGCATAAATCCAAGAAATACATACCTATCTGTTGCAACTCCACTAACACTAAGTGCTGCTGTAACACTGCTTGCACCAGCAACTGCAACAATCTCATATCCACTCTCACTCAAACTTTTAACAAGCCTGTACCCTGGGTCGGAGATCAGTGGTGTACCCGCGTCCGAGATTAGTGCGAGATCAAGTCCAAGCTCTAGCTTTTCAATTACTTTTTCAATCATTCTTTCATGATTTTGGTCTCTGTATGAGATTAGCTGTGTATTAATGTCATAGTGCTTTAGTAGCTTACTACTCACTCTTGTATCCTCTGCAAGTACAAATGCAACAGATTTCAAAACCTCAATTGCACGCAAAGTTATATCAGAGAGATTTCCTATTGGTGTTGCAACTACATGTAGTTTTCCTTTTTTCATAATCTACTCATTAATTTTAAACAGTTCAGGGCGAAGTGGAGAGAGAACTAGCATAGCAAATGCGACAATGGCTATTAGAAGAAATGAATGCCTTAGTGAGTTATCGGATATGAAACCGATAAGGGGATTTAAAAAGATTAGTAAAAATCTGCTAAACATTGTTATTGAAGAGAGTATTGTAGCTCTGTTTTCCGATGGAACATGCTTCTGGACATAGATGGACATTAGTCCTTTTCGCGTTAGTCCAAATCCACCTCCAAGTATTATGAATACAAATATTGAAAAGACAGAAGGATATACAAAAACAAGCAACATTGAAATTGCAATTGCTAAGGTTGCAAATCTAAAGTATTGATATGGTCCACCAAAGAACTTCTCAATCTTTACAAAATTATTTGTAACAAGTATCTGCACAATTAGAAGAAGTGCATGAATAGCTCCAAAGTATAGAATTGGATATTTAAGCTCTATAAACATAGGTTGGTATAGCCATATAATGAAATATGCACATGCACTAACTATCACATTATCAAGTGCAATTGACCTAAGCATCTTGTTATTTTTCAACTCACTAAAACCAGACTTCACTATATCTAGATATCGTGTTGCTTCCTTCACCTTGTTCTTAATCTTTGGCTCAACCATTGTCATTGCGACTAAACCAGCTAAAAAGAAGGGGATTGCAGAGAATAGTATTGGATAGTTTAGGTCAAACTTGGCCGCTATTAAACTTCCAATCGGTGCAGAGATTAGTAAACCAAAGAGATTGAAAGATTGCGCTCTGCTCATTACACTCTTGCTTCGACTCTCCTGACCTTTCTCTTTAAGTG
>CAYQNB010000052.1:0-5200 GCA_964418805.1 uncultured Candidatus Saccharibacteria bacterium
ACAAGTTTATAACCCCTTATTTTTGTATGGAAAAACTGGTGTTGGAAAAACCCATCTCATGCAAGCGATTGGAAATGAGGTGATTAATAAAGGGATAAGTAAGAAGGTGATGTATGTTCCAATCGAACAGTTCCTAAATGAGATGATTGAATCAATTAGAATTAAGACAACAGATGCATTTAGAAAGAAATACAGAGCAATTGATCTTCTGATAATCGACGACATTCAGTTTGTTGAAACATATCCAAAGACTCAAGAAGAGCTCTTTAATACCTTCAACGCCCTATACCTTGCAAACAAGCAGATAATACTGGCCTCAGACAGACCTCCAAGAGATATAACAAATATTACAGATAGACTAAGATCAAGATTTGAGGGAGGTATGGTTGCCGATATCCAGACCCCCGACTATGAAACAAGAATGGCAATACTAAAACAGCTAGCGATTAATGCAGGGGTATCACTTGATGATGAGATAGTTGATATGGTTGCTAAAAATATAGATCGGAATGTAAGAGAGTTAGAAGGAGCTGCAACAAAGATAATAACAATGATGAAGATTGGAACAACGATCACTCCATCCGATGTTGCAAAGATGCTTCAGATCGATGTTGAGAGCAAGAGAAGAAGAATTAAACCAAGCAAGATAATTGAGAGTGTAGGGGAGGTATTTGATGTAACAGCAAGAGAGATAAAAGGAAGTAGGAGAACAGCATATATAGCACTTGCAAGACAGGTTTGCATGTATCTTCTTCGAGAGCAATTAGGGATGCCTCTAGAAAAGATTGCAAGAGAGGTGAATAGGCAAGACCACACAACAGTAATACATGCATGTGAGAAAGTAACAGAGTTAATCAAGAAAGATGAGAGAGTTAGAAACAAGATTGAGAAGTGTGTTGAGATGATTTCATAGTGTGGATAAGTATGTGGAAAGTTTAAAGAAACTCCAGAATAAGTAGGGCATTATTCCACAATCAAGTATTATTCTTGTGCTAAAGGAAATTGTTAAAAGGTCTGTTTATTGATATTTCTTATCTACAATGAATTTGAAATTAACTTGTTATTATCCCCAACTATTATCCACATAAGTAAAAGGTCTAAAAAGCTTTTTAATATGTGATTTCTTTAGAGATATTAACCCGTTTTACAATATTAAATATCAACAGAAAATTAACATTAAGATATCTTTTAATGACACAATTAGATTTAGATATTTTGGTGTTTTTCAACATATCTACCCTCTCTACTATAACTACTACTATTTGTATATATACATAAAAGAATACAGCCCCTTAAAACCTTCTTGCATTCTCTTTGCGTACTTTAAACTTACATTGTATACTTGCTCAAACGCCCCAATAATATATATGAGAATCTATCTAGACAATGCAGTTTTCTTGTAATCAGGACACATTTGCAAAATACTTGAATATAGTAAGTAGGATAGTAAATGGAAAGCCAGGACTACCAATTCTAAATAATATTCTCTTTGAAGTTTCAAAAGGTAAGGTAAATATGAGTGCAACTGATCTTGAGATCGGTATTAATACATGGATTGGTGCAGAGGTGAAAGGTGAGGGAAGTATAACAGCAGCGGCAAAACAGCTTTCAGAGTTTGTTAGTTCAATACCATCCGAGAAGGTTGATGTATCATTGGACAAACAGGTTTTGACAGTTGAGACGCTAAATAATTCAGCACAATTTAACACAATAGCATCAGATGATTATCCTAAGATAGCAACAGTAAATGGTGAAAAACCACTTCTCAAACTATCCAAAGAGGATGTAATACTCGCAGTACACAGGGTAGCCTTCGCAGCTGCCTCAGACGACATTAAACCAGTTCTGACTTCGATCAGAATGGAAATTACAGGGGACTCCGTGTCGTTTGTTGCAGCTGACGGTTTAAGGCTTTCAAGACAGGTAATTAAGTTAAGCAGTGATGTGAAAGAGGAGGTCAATCTGCTTGTTCCTGTTAAAGCGATGCAGGAACTAGCATATATCATAGGTGAAGTTGGAGGAGAGAAGGATAAGGAGTATGTAGAGGTATATGTAATTGAGGATAGAAATCAGGTTGTATTCAGATTTAATGATATTGATCTTGTATCTAGACTAATTGATGGTCAGTATCCAGAGTATAAGCAGATAATTCCAACAGGATTTAAAACTCAATCAACAATTGTTAGAGATGAGTTTTCAAATGCTCTTAAAGTTACAAATATAATTGCAAGAAGTGTCCTGGGAAATAAGATAATTCTTGAGATGAGTCCAAAGGATAATAATATAACACTAAGTGCTTCTCAATCAGATGTTGGAAGTAATAAGAGTGTATTTGATGTAAAGATGGAAGGAGAGGAGACAAAGATGGCATTTAGTGCAAGATTCTTAGGAGATATGTTAAACAATATTGGTGCAGATGGCATTATATTTGAATGCTCAGAACCAACAAAACCAGGAGTTTTCAAGATTAAAGGGGATGATGATTACATCCACCTTATTATGCCTATGATGTTATAGATTTTTATCTTTAACTATATATCCAAAACCGTGAACTGTTTCTATTAAAGATTTATCATCTAGCTTATCCCTTAATCTCTTCACATGAACATCAACAGTATTTGAACCTGTGATTCTCCTATAATCCCAAACCTGTTCAAGAAGTTCTTCTCTTCCAACAATCCTTCCCTTGTTTCTAACAAGATATTCTAGAAGTGTATATTCTCTTCTTCTTAAGTTAATACCTCTTCTTCCTTTCGCAACCTCTTTTGTATTTGTATCAATCTCAAAGTCCCTAACTCTTAACACATCAGATCTGTCACCTTTGGGTCTTCTCTGAAGAGCTCTGATCCTTGCTGGAAGCTCCTGCATTGGAAAAGGGTAGTCAAGCACATCATCACCTCCGTGATTAAGAAATTCAACCTTCTCTTTCCATGAACTTTTTGTTGAAACTCCAATTATATATGCAAAAGGATTGAGATTTTTAAGTCGAAGTACAAGTTCTAAAGAGGACTTTCTTTTAAGCTTAAGGTTTAGAATATATACTCTAAATCGTGGGGATTTAAGAACATTATCATTCACATCACTTGAGGTGATGGAAGCACAGTTGTAGTCATTTGCAGAGAGTATTGAAGCAAGTATGTGTGCAACAGATTTATAATCTTCTATAATCAATATATTCATATCTTTTGAATATTAATTTAATGATTAGAAGATATTGAATTAGTAGTTCATTTTATAGCCCTATATAGTATTAAATATGAAATTCCTTATATCTCAACTTACAATACTCATACTCTCTGTAATATTTTTGTATTATTTAACCTCTCTTTCATACTTTCTTCCATATGATGTTGATGGAAGTATCAACTGGTACAGTGTCTCAACAGTACTTTTTCTTATATTTCTAATATCTCAGTCGTTAATATCTTTAATAATATTCATCTTTCAGAAATATCTTGCATATGGAAAGAAGGAGTTTCCAGATTTCAGAAGCTCACTTAAATGGGGGATTGGTCTTTCACTTTCTCTTGTAGTTGCAATTCTTCTTAATATATTTCACATCCTAACAATCCAGATTGGGATAATTGTAATAATTCTTGTTATAATAGCAATATCAATTCTTTAAATATGGCAACCAAGAAAAAAACAGTATCAAAAAAGAAAGCATCTCTCTCAGGAGAGCTCAATGATCTTGCAAAGATTTTAAGTGGTGAGATGCAACTTAGAATGAAAGAGGAGAAGATGGAAAAGCTCAAAAAAAGAGCTGTTGAAAGACAGAAGGATATTAGAAGAAAGAAAGTTGTTAGAGGAGAAGCAGTACTTGAAAAAGATGATGTGACGGAGAAAACCGTTGTTCAGAATATATCACTCTTTGAATGGGAGGCTCCAATTAGAGTTAGGATGCCAATTGATCCAAAGTCATACCTCATTACAGTTGGTCTGTGCTTAATCTTCATAGTTTTTCTTGCAGTTCTAGGACATTACGGATTAATGGCTGCCATAGTTGCTCTTCTTTTCTTCATCTATGTAGCAGGTACAACAGAACCGATTAATGTAAAGCACAAAATTACAAGCAGAGGAGTTGATAGTATGGGTAAACTGTACGAGTGGTTCATGTTAGATGAATTCTGGTATACAAAAAGAGAGGATCAATACATGTTAATCATAACTACAAATCTAAGGATTCCTGCAAAACTAATTATGCTTGTTTCAAAGAAAGATATGAGCCCACTGTTTGTACTTCTTCAAGACAAACTTTTGTACAAAGATATTAGAAAGCAGGGGAAGGTAGAGAAGATGACATTTGGAGAGTATGTTCCTCTGGAGAAGATTTAAACAATAACTCTTAGTATCACAGCAACGGTAATGAGCAGATAATATTCAATTGGTAATCCTAGTATCCAAACCTTGTGCCAATCAGCAAACTCTTTCTTTAATCTTTTAATTCCATAGTGAGGGTTGAGTAAGAACCAAAGGATATCTTCAGCCACCATCACTAATATAAAGAATGAAACGATTTCAAAGAGAGTTTTGATTGTTAATATCCCATATATAGCGAGTGGAGCAATCAGTAGCGAGAGTCCAACAGACATAAGATAAATATGATATCCAGTCATCTGCCTTCCAAAGATCGTAAAAGGAGTTTTCCATGTTGGGAGATTTTTTGCCCATCCATCCTTTCCTTCAATATTAATCTCCATCTTTGCGATGAAGAAAGCACAAATTAATATAAGTAAGATGTATAATAGTGTGTCCATATCCGTATTATACATTATACGGAGAGATGCCAGAGTGGTTGAATGGGAGGCTCTCGAAAAGCCTTGTTCGAGTAATCGGACCCAGGGTTCGAATCCCTGTCTCTCCGTTTTGATAGAATATATCTATGAAGAAGTTTCATATTAAAGCATTCACTGAAGATAAGTCACAGGGTAATCCTGCAGGAGTTGTTTTTTGTGATAAGGGTGAGTTATCTGATATCGAAATGTTAGAAGTTGCAAAAGAGTTTGGATATTCAGAAACGGCATTCTTATACAAGATTAGTGAAAATGAATTTAAGATTAGGTTTCTTACTCCACTTACAGAAGTCGATATGTGTGGACATGCTTCACTGGCAAGTGCATATGCTATTCATATGTTGGATGGGGAAGCTATTGATTCGAATGAGTTGATATTACAAGCAAACAAGAAGAGGGTAGTTATT
>CAYQNB010000053.1:0-5172 GCA_964418805.1 uncultured Candidatus Saccharibacteria bacterium
ACTAATATACCTATCTTGCATTGTCAAGAGGTAGTAGAATCAGATATGCAAGACAAACTTTGGTTTAGAGCTAAAAGATACGGATATGGTTGGTATCCCTCAAGTTGGGAAGGGTGGGTATGTGTATTAATATATCTTGCCCTTGTAGTAGCAGAAACTATAGCAGTTGGCCCAGATGAAACTGTTAGTGAAAATCTGTTATACGCAATGATGTTAAGAACAATCTCATATACTTTAATCCTTGTTTTAGTTAGTTACACTAAGGGTGAGAAGCCAAGATGGAGATGGGGTGAGTCTACTGAGAAACAGAAGCAAGGATAACTCCTCCTGCAACAGTTAGTAATATTCCTATGATTTTTGCAGTTGTTATTGATTCTCCAATGAAAAATCCGATTGTTACAGCAATAGCCATACTTCCTCCAATTATCACAGGTGCTCCAATTGAAAGGGGAAGACCTTTTGCATATGCTTGTAGTACAAAATAATCAAGGCAGAATGCAGAGATACCCGCGAGAACTATGAAAAGTATCCCTTTGTTATCCGTAATGAGTTGTTCTCCTCTGGCTCTAGTGAAAAAGAAGATTGATCCAAAGATTACAGCTGTTAGAGAGACAAGTATTGCACCGAATACAAGATTGATGTGCGGTGACGCTAGTTTGTGAAAGAATGTCCAAAGTGCATAGAAGAGGGCTGCAAATATAGCAAATGTAATTGGTGTCATTGTTTAGTAGCTAAATTTATTCTTTAGTATACCAAATTTCTACTTCTTCCTATCCTCTGATATATATTTCTCCCACTCAACTCTAAAGCTGTAGTTTCTCTTTAATATCTCTTCAAATGTACCATCATCTTTAACCTTTCCTCTTTCGAAGATTATTATTCTGTCAAAGTATTTAAGAAGGTTCATCTTATGTATTGATGCTATTACAGTTTTTCCTGAGAAATATTTAAATATATTCTCATATATCTTATTCTCAGTATTTGGATCAACTGAACTTGTTGATTCATCTAGAAGAAGTATATCCTTATTATCCGATGCAAATATCATTGCTCTTGCAAGTGCTAGTCTCTGTTTTTGTCCACCTGAAAGATTAACTCCTTTTTCGTTAACAACAGAGTCTAGTCCTTTTGGAAGTGTTTTAACAACTTCACTAAACTGTGCAAGTTCCATGACTTTTTCAATCTCACTTTCATCGAAGTTAACACCCATTGTTATGTTGCTTCTAATGGTGGATGAAAAGATCTCAGGCTCTTGAGGTACAAGTATCGTTGGTATATCAGTTTCTTCAAGTTTCATATCAGTCTTGTTATTTATCAATATCTTTCCTTTTGCATTAGAGTACATGCCGTGAATTACCTTAAGGATTGTTGATTTCCCTGAGCCTGATTTACCAATTAAAGCTATTCTTTCTCCATTTCTTATCTCAATATTTACATTGTTAATATCATTTCTCTTCTTATCTGAATCCTCATACTTGAAAATCACATTCTCAAGTTTAAGATTCTCCCACTTTGGTATAGCTCTCTTTTTAATCTTAAGCATCTTTTCAATATCGTTTTCAATATCTTCAACATTTTGAACTCTTGCTTTCTTAATGACCATGTCTTGGTATGTGCTTGAGAAGCCCCAGAAGACCTCTACAAGGTTCCCAACATATATTGTGATTGCTGTGAGAGTACCTATATCAACACTGCTGTTATTTCTAACGATCATGTATATGAAAACTATTACAGGCAATATCTTTACAAATTTAAAAAGGATTGATCCTGTGAACCATTTAAGTTCAATTAGTTTTGAGTTTTCTACAACAAGCTTGAACGGTGCCATTATGGTTGTTGATATCTCTTTTAGGATTGGTTTCTCAATATCTAGTATCTTTACAGTTGTTACATTAGAGATTGCATCGTATATCTTTGCAGATACTCTGTTTCCAAACTCATTTAATCGCTTGTATTGTGGTATTAGTTTGAGATCAAACCTATATATTATTGCAAGTGAGGCAAGCACAATTGCCAGTGAGAGGATCCCCATATACATATCAAACGAAAAGAGAATTGCAGCTGTTACGATCATCTTAATGACGGTTGCATTAATTATGAAGTTCCCACTCCAATCTGAGAATCCTTTAAGTGCACTTGTTGCTCTATCCACTCTATCAATCGTATCTCCACTGTCTCTTTGTGTGTGCCATGAGAGGTTTAGATTTAGTATTCCTTTTAGAAGGTAGTTTTTATAGTTTCGTTCTGTCATGAATGCTGCATTTCTCTCAACCACTCTTGATGGTCCATGAAATGCGTACATAGCAAGCTCTAGAGCAAGGTATCCAAAGAGTATTAGTACTAGTGTCCAGAAGTTGCTTTCACTAACCCCATTATCACTAACCTCATTAACAAATTGCTTGAAAATCAATGGTTCTACAAGCGTTAGCATATTTGCAAAAAAGGAGGTGATCAGTACAAATACCACCATATGTCTATGGCCTTTTGCAAATTTCCACATCTTTTTAAACAAAAAAGATACAGCTTCTTGATTTTTAACTCTGTTTTTTGTCTTCATAACAGGGATTATTATATCAGAAAAGTTTTAGACTTGCAGAGGGTTGATGGTATAATGTGCAATGTCAAACACTGTAATAAAAGAACTTCTTGCATATCCTGTCGCAGGGGGAGGTGCTATGAGTGTTGAAAATGGTGCGGAACTTCTGCAAGTAGATAGGCGTTATGTAGTGGCTAATATGAATAATCTGTCAGAGAGGTTGTATCAGAATAGACACCCTTTACTTTCCGTTATTCGACCAGAAATCACATCTGATGGTTCTCTAATACTTTCTGTCTCAAGTGAATATGAGGATCCCGAAAGATTTGGTCAATTAGTCATTCCTTTGGATGGTTTCTCGCCGACATTGCAGCCGATGGAAAAATTGAGTGGTAGTGCAACAGCTTATCCTAGGCATTTTGAGGCACAGTTAAACGCAGATCCAAAAGTGTCAGACTGGCTTTCTGCCCTGTTAGGCGGTGGGCCATATAATCTTGCAAGAATAGAGAGAGGAAAAGCAGGCTCTGGGCTTAGCAGATTAGATATGAACGACTGTTTCCATTTAGTTGATGAGCGATCACTCAATCTCTTGAACCTTGCTCTAATGGGCAATGGTGACATTGTAGCGATACCGATGAACAGATTTAGGGGCAACTTCATTACTGATGGACCGGATACTTGGGTTACTCCTGAAGATTTGCGATGGAAAGTTGTTAAGATTGAAGGGTTTGTTTTTGCTGTTACACCGACTCAGAGATGTGTGTACGTAACTAAAGATCAAAATACTGGAGAAACTATGGGTAAAGAACCTCTGGCATATCTAGCTAAAGCGGGGAGTAGCGTTTGGGATGCTTGCTTTGGGGTCTATTTACATTTGAATACACATGGTGGTGCAGATTTTTCTGCAATTAGAGTTGGGAGTGTTGTTAAGTCAGAGACTATTAGATAGTCCTAATTTTAGGGGCTAGTTTTTACGTTTCATCTCAATTTGGTTGAGTGGTTTCTTTTTCTCAGAGTCGAGATATTCAGTTGGAAGTTCTTTTGATTGAGTGAATCCAAGTGATTTATAGAAGTTTATTGCACTCCTATTTTCTTTCTGAACGTGTAGGAATATCTCACCATTTTCAAATAGTTCTAGTACTTTTTTCATTAGTGCTTTTCCTATTCCAACTCCTTGATATTGCTGAAGAATGTATATTGCTCCAACACGATTTTGTCCATTGTGAATCATTGGAGTTATGTATCCAACAATCTTATCTTCCACCTTCGCAATATATATTCCACCTGGATATTCTGTATCTTCAATGCGTTTTTCAGATATCATCTTCTTGAAATTTTCTATCTGTCGTTGCTTATTACTTGCGATTCTTCCCTCAATGTCTTCTTTTGTGATAGGAGACTTTGCATATGTTGATATCCAAGAGGCGAGTTTGACATTAAATATCTCTTCTACATCTGATATCTTAGCACTTGAAATTTGGAAATTTATCATATGGTGTTATTGATTATCCATCAATCTTATCCTCACTCAAACATCCAATTGTATTGTAGTCTGAGAGTTTGTATATTTCTTCTCCTTTAAACGCATTCCAATCTTCATATAGTTGTTTTAGTGTTGAGAATATCTCATCCTCATTTTGTGGGTCTAGGTATAGGTATGGGCATACATGATGTGGTGGATTTCCTCCAATTAATATCCCAATTTCAACAAGTCCGTATCCTGGTGTGTTTCTTGAATCGTAATCACTAACTTCTGCAACAATATCTCCTGCTTTAACAGTATCTCCAACCTTAACCTTAGGATTTATGACATGTTCTAATTCATATACCATGTTTGAGTTTTCTGATTTTGCAACCATTATTGAGTAGTCGTTGCTGTATAGGGTGGGGATATCAATTACAACTCCATCAACAATTGATTTAACCTCTGTTCCAAGTGGTGCAATAAAGGTTGGTTGTGGGTTTGACTTTTCACCTCCAAGTTCAGTTGATGGTATTACAAATCCATAGTCGTAGTACATTACATCAAACTCAAGCTTCATATTACTAAATTTCATATCTCCAGCCATCTTAGTATCCTCATCATATGCTGATATATCAATTGGGAGGTTTTTAATGAGGAGGGTGTCTCCACTCTGAATATTTTCTACAATATTTGAAAATAGATTCTTATCTTCATCCGTTTTATTAAAAAAGAGAAAGTATATTCCAACAGAGAGGGCGAGAAGGAGAGTGGTTATTAATATCTTCTTTTGCATATATGAAAAGATTAGGTTAATACCTAATATAGTACAGATTTGGAGAAATAGTGGCAAGAGTATAAACATGGCGGAGAGGGCGGGATTCGAACCCGCGGTAGGTCTTTACAACCTACGACTCGTTAGCAGTGAGTTCCTTTCGACCACTCAGGCACCTCTCCAACGCTTGATTATATAAACATGTTGTATATTAAGCAATATTGTATTGATGATATAATCGGAATATGCAAGCAAGAAAAAGAGAAGCAATACTTTTGGGAAAGATATGGATGAGGAATTCCGTAAGTCCAATTCATGAGTATGAACATGCAAGTGAGGTACAAAGACATGCACTTGAGATTGCAAAGGAGTTTGATGGTGTTAACGAAGATCTTCTTA
>CAYQNB010000054.1:0-5087 GCA_964418805.1 uncultured Candidatus Saccharibacteria bacterium
CAGTATCCTGCTCGTGAATACCAGCACTATGCGCATCTTCCTCGTTTAGAAGGATTACCATCCTCTCACCTGCCCCAATATCTATCTTTTTTGATTTAAGTGTTAATGCCATATTTTTTAATCTTTAATTTTATACACTATTCAAACACCCAAGGATATACCTCACGTATTCTCTCAACTAGTTCATTTGGTTTAAGGACACCAAGCTCTGTAATATATCCTGTTATATACTTTGCACTAACAAGTTCAAATGCAGGATTGTATAGGTTAAGGCCAGCTGGAGCATCCTCCCAAAGCTCTTTTCCATCTCTCATCTCAATCTCAGGGAGGTTTCTTGCAGTATCTGGTTCAAGCTTAAGAATTGGTGTTACAACGTACATAGGTTTGTTGGCGTAGTATGAGGCAAGAGCAATTCCCCAACTTCCAATCTTATTTACAACATCCCCGTGTACTGTGATCTCGTCTGCTCCAATGAATATTACATCAACTGGAAATCCACCTTTGCCGATTATATAGCTCTCTGCAGAACTGTCAGCAATCAGTGTTGTATTAAGTCCAGCGTCTAAAAGAGCTCTTGCAGTTATACGACCCTGCAGCAGTGGTCTTGTTTCAGTACAAACAACCTTAAAACTACTCCCAACCTTTCTTGCCCCCTCAATTATTAATCTCTCTGATGTTGAAGAATGACAGTGCGTTAAGACCTCATCAACATTTTCCATAACACTCATGCCATGAAGTACAATCTTCTCTTTTGCATCAGATATCATCTTTAGATATGCATCACAGTATGAGAGAAGTTTGGTTTTTGCACTGTTTATATCCTCAAACTCAATCCTGTGTCCCTTCAAACTATGCTTAATATACTTAACACCATTTGTTGCGAGTGGTTCATTGGTTCGTGCTTTTGAAAGTGTATCTCCAACACTAATCACTTTCTCAATTAGGTCATCAATTGATGTGAAGTTTGAAGAATTAATATATAGCTTGATACCCTCAAAGGTTGCAATGGCGACATTTGTGGCACCTTGAATTGTGATACTTTTTATATCACTCTCAATCTCTGAAACATTTTGATATTTTGAAAAATCAATACTACTCATTACTCTAGTTCAACTGTTTCGTACAAATTAGGGACATATGTATCAACCTGAAGTTCCTCATTAATATTTTTTGCAAACTCTGTTGATACACTTTCCTCACCGTGGACCATGAAGACCTTTCTTGGAGTGTGGCCCATCGCTCTTAACCAATATCTTAGATCTCTTTGGTCAGCATGTGCAGAGAAACCACCAAGTGTGTGTACCTGTGCCTTCACATCCATCTTTTGACCATGAATATATACATCTGGTTCACCATCTACGATTCTTCTTCCAAGTGTTCCTTTAACCTGGAAGCCGACAAATACAATATGTGTCTTTGGACTTTGGATATTGTTTTTCAAGTGATGGACTATTCTTCCACCTGTACACATTCCACTACCTGCCATTATTATCACCCCTCTTTTATCTATCAATCTCTTTGAATCATTAGCGCTCTCTGTCTCATGAAATCCTGCAAAGTGAAAGGGATCGTCACCCTTTTCAAGAAGTCTTGCAGCATCTTCGTCGTAGAAGGCTGGGTATTGTCTGAACACTCTTGTTGCTTCTGATGCCATAGGACTATCAAGATATACCGGTATTCCTGAAAGAAGCCTGTTCTCTACAAAAAGATTAAGCTCGTAGATGATCTCCTGTGCTCTTTCAATGGCAAATGTTGGTATGAGGATATTTCCCTCACCATTTTGAGCATCTTTTAAGATTGAGAGAAACTCTAAAACAGTCTCATCCTTGTTCTTATGCAACCTATCCCCATATGTTGATTCAATGATTACATAGTCAGCTTCACGGATTAGATCAGGATCTTTAACAATTCTCTGACCTGGTTGTCCAAGATCTCCTGAAAATACGACCTTCCTCACTCTATCATCTACATTCTTCAACCACAGTTCAAATGTTGCAGAACCAAGTATATGTCCTGCATCCCTCATTCTAAATTCAACACCGTTTCTAAAATCAACTGAATCACCATATGGATATACATCAAAGTGCTCCATTAATATTGCAACATCATCTTCTGTGAAAAGTGGTTCTCTTGAAACATATTCCATACCCTGCTCAGAAGCATCCTTCATCTCTTTTCCTCCTTTAGGCTTGCTCTCCCATCTCTCAAACTCTTCAGCCTGAAGTCTTGCTGCATCCATTAGAACAATCTTTGTTAGGTCTCGAGTTGGTTGCGTACTGATTATTCTCCCTTTAAAGCCCTGTTTAATGAGTACTGGTAATCTTCCACAGTGGTCGTGGTGTGCATGTGTTAGAAATACATACTCAAGTGTTGATGGATCAAATGGAAACTCATCTCGATTGTGTTTTTCTGTTTCATAGTCACCTTGAAATGCTCCACAATCTACAAGAAATTTAACTTTTCCGGTATCAACGTAGTATGAGGAACCTGTTACCGTTCTAGCAGCACCACAGAATTGAATCTTCATTTGAGTTTAGGCAGTTATTTTAACTCTTAATCTTTACATCGTATCATGTACATGGCAATATTTGAAGAATTAATATTAAAAATATGAAAATGGATCTTAAAAACGAAAAGGTATTATATGATATGAAGCCAGATCTAAGGGTTGCAGTTCTTGCAAACTCACCTTTGTACATATTTGTTATGTTCTTTATGTTAATTCCAATTTTCGCAGCTGTACTACCCTTTGTGATTGCTCTAGGTGCTAACATGCTAATCTTCTTCTTAATTCTCACAATCCCCTTTCTAATGCTTTTGATTACACCTCTTCTAACATATCTACACGCAAAGAGTGTCTCATATTCTGTAACAACTGCAAGAATCATAATTAGGAAAGGTATTCTTGCTAGAAGTGAGAAGAGTATCCCATACAAGCAGATTAGAAATGTAGAGTTGTACAAAGGTGTCTTTGACAGACTATTTAACAGATCAACTTTAAGATTCTTCTCGGGTGAGACAGGTACTAGTCATCATTCAACAACAGATGCAATTGCTCATATTGAAAATGGAGAAACAGTTCATGGAAAGATATTAGAATTGATACATAACTAGTTCTGAGTCCTAAATTTCCCCACCTCCTCCATCAATCTCTCTTTTGTGTTAATAGTAGGATCATCTAATACAAGTTCTAGAAGCTGACTTAATATATTCCCAACTTGAGGACCTTTTGGTATACCCATACCAATTAAATCATCTCCTGTTATTTTTAAATCTGTAATCTTTAGCGCCATATCTTTCTCTCGTACCTCTGATATTCTTGTTTGAAGAAGTGTAATTTCTTCTGGTCTAAATGCACTCTTTGGATTTCCTGTTGCATCTGCAATTCTAAGTGCAAAAAGATCATCAATATTTTCTTCCCCCACTCTTGCAACAAACCTTCTAATGGCACTATCTGTCCACTCCTTTTTTCTGAGTTTCTCTCTTTCAACTTCATCCATACCTTCATATTCGTAGGGGTAGTAGAACATGTGGTTTCGTACAAGCGCAACAGTTCTATTAATCTCTGCCTTTGAAAATCTAAGACGCTTCATAATCTGCTCAGTCATATTTGCACCCTCTAGATCATGACCGTAGAAGTGCCCGTTACCCATATCTTTTCTAGGCTTTCCAATATCATGAAGAAGTGCTGCAAGCTTAATACTGTCTGGTGCAACATCGAGTGTCATGAGTGAATGCTTGTACACATCATGAGCATGGAACATCTTCTGCTCAACCCCATACCCCTCTAAAAGTTCAGGAAGGAAGATCTCAAGCAGACCACTCTCTCTCATTAGATTGATACCGATTGAAGGCTTTGGAGAGTGTAGAAGCATTTTCATAAATTCATCACGAACTCTCTCCATTGAAACCTGACTTGCAACAGATATAGTCTCCTTAATTGCATCAAATGTATCTTTTTCAATCTCAAACTGAAGCTGACTTGCCATCCTACACGCTTTGTATGCCCTTAAACCATCCTCTCTAAATCTCTCAATCGGTGTTCCAACAGCTCTAACAACCTTCTTTTGGAGATCAACAATCCCATCAAAAGGATCATATATCTCTAACTCTCTTTCAATCTGAGAACCATCGAAGGATGGGTCTGAGAGATTTAGTGCCATTGCATTAAATGTGAAGTCTCTTCTTCCTAGATCTTTGTCTAATTCTGTAATGAAGGTGACTTTTGTTGGCCATCTTCCATCAACATAGTTCTCCTCACTTCTAAATGTTGTAACTTGAACATCATGTACCTCACCTTTGGAGTCTGCAATTAAAGCCGATACCATACCAAATCTAGCACCTGTTAGTACTGATTTTGGAAATATACTCTGCATCTGTTCAGGTGTTGCATCTGTTGCTAAGTCCCAATCATCTGGTGCAATACCAAGAACAACATCACGAAGAGCACCACCCACAAGATGTACTTGATATCCTTCCTTTGCAAGCATTCTTGCAACTTTCTGAACATATTCTGGAACTACAACTTTTATCTTCATACTAAGTATTTTATTATTAATTCTTTAAGATATTCAATATTAGCATAGTGGTGATTATCATCTGGTTCACCCTCAACCTCATACTTAACAACTCCATGTGGTTTCGGACAGTTTTTCTCAATTAAAACCTTTAGATCTTTGAGCCCCCCCACATTATCATTCTCCTTTTGTACAAAGGTTGTTGGGATATCTAACTCCCTTAACTGACAATCAATATCCATCCCCTTCTCCACCCCATATTTATATGGAAACCCAACAAACATTATGGCCTTTGGTTTCAACTTTCCCAGATATATATTCCTAAGTGATACGATACTTCCTGCAGATTTTGCGAAAATAACATAGTCCTCTCCATCTAGGTTCTTTGCAATCTCTTCGTTCTTCTTAATCTCATACTCTAAATCAATCTTTCCATCCCCTCCCTGCTGCCAATGTTTAAAGTATTGAACAATATTTCCGTCAAAAAGATCTGCAACAGAGTTTGATATATCCTCAATCCAAGGTTTGTTTAGATGATATTCACCACCTAAAAGAAGTATCTTCATACTA
>CAYQNB010000055.1:0-5084 GCA_964418805.1 uncultured Candidatus Saccharibacteria bacterium
GATCTTTGTATGCAATATCTCCAACCTTTGCTTTAAATGTGTTAACAAGTGTTGTTACAACATATTCCTCTGTTGCTAATTGTGGAAGAAGATATTTGTCAGGAAACAGATATCCTTCTAAGTTTCCAAGACCTTCCACTCCAAGATCTAGTGTTGCAATGAATGCTTTGTTGTTTGTTAGTTCTAAGAATGTTGTTGCACTAAATGTAGATTCTGGTACATTTGAGTATTCATCTTCAAGAACCTTTGCAATCTCATCTTTTCGCAGTCCTTCAAATATTGTTACCCACATATCTGTTGATTCTGGGTTTTGAAGTGTTTCAAAAAGTTCAATAGGTGTTAGGTTTCTTGCAATTCTATATCGTCCTTCTTGAAGTGCGGGAATCTTATTAACTCTCAGATATACCTTTAGAAAATCAATATGACTTTCCTCAATTATTCTTTCCTCTGCTAGTTTCTCTACTACCTGATACCCTGTCATTCCTTCCTCGATATCAAAGTTTATACTCTCACTATTGTCACTTAGGGGTGAAGAGATGACCTTATTATATAAGAAGTATATATATCCAAGAATTGAAAGGGCGATTACAATTAGAAATAGTAGGATTTTGAATATTTTCATTATTATCTGTTTATATTTATATTGTCTAAGTATTGTTGAAGGAAGGTTGCGGCTGCAACACTATCTATCTTATACCTGCTTCCTTTAATGTTTTGGCCTGTTGATAGTAGCATATTTTGAGCATCGGATGTTGAAAAGCTCTCATCATACTTTTGGTGTGGTAGATCAATCATTGAGAGTACTTTTGATATGAACTGTTCTACATTTCCCTCACTCTCTTTTTGTGAGTCTGTAAATGATTGTGGAATTCCAAAGAGTAGTGACTTAACATTATATTCTTCACAAACCCCCTTTATCTCTTCAATAATGGAGTTAATATCTCTGTTTTTTGTGATGTTAAGTGTTGAAAGTGGGGTGCAAAGTATCCCCTTATTATCACTGACTGCAAGTCCTATATGTTTTTTGCCATAGTCAATGGCAAGAATTGGAAATTCCATTATTGCAATATTGCTTTAATTCTTTTAACTCCTGCAGAAACATTCTCTTGTTTTACAATCTTAAAAGTACCCAGGTCTCCTGTGCTTTTAACATGAGGTCCACCACATATCTCAACTGAGAATGGTTCTTCTTTGCTTCCAATCGTATATACCTTAACAATATCTGAGTATTTCTCTCCGAACACTGCATATTTTGCAAGTTCAAGAGCTTTTTCCTTTGGCATCTCTTCAAATGTAATCGGGAGATCTTTTTTAATCTGTTCGTTTACCATATCTTCAACCTGTTTAATCTGTTGGTCTGTTAGTTTGCTCTCATTTGGAAAATCAAGTCTCAATCTCTCCGGTGTTATATTGCTTCCTTTTTGATATATATGATCTCCAAGTACTTTGTGAAGGGCACTTAGAAGCAGGTGAGTGGCACTGTGGTATTTTGTTGACATCTCTGATGTGTCTGCAAGTCCCCCTTTGAAAAGACCTTTTGATGCTTCTCTAGACATACTCTGATGCTTTTCATATGCAAGATTGTGATTTTGAAGTACCAACTCTTCATCAAACTTAATCCCAAGGCTATTTAGTTCTTCAACTGTCATCTCAATTGGAAATCCGTATGTTTCGTACAGAGAGAATGTCTCATTATTCTCATTTTTAAACTCTCCACTAAATCCTTCGAACAGTTTATTAAAATGTTTGATACCTTTCTCAATTGTTTGATTAAACTTCTTCTCTTCATCTTCAATAACTGAGAGTATTCTCTCGCTATCCTTTTCCAATACATCATATATCGGTGCAAACTGAGCAAGTGCAATTGTTCCAATCTCTCTTGTGAATGCATTTTCAATACCAAGTATCTTTGCATGTCGTATTGCTCTTCTAATTAGTCTTCGGAGTATATATTCTCTTTGTGTTCTACCAGGAATTACACCATCTGCAACTATCCATGTTGCTGCCTTGATATGATCAACAACAATTCTTTGAGATTGTACAATATCGTTTTTAGAGAGTTTTTTAACTGCTTGGAGTATTGGAAGATATATATCTGTTTCATATACACTCTCAACCCCCTGTGAGATCATTGCAAGCCTATCCAAACCTCCTCCGAAATCAACATTGTGTCTTCCAAGAGGGGAGTATCTATCATCTTTCTTAAGATATTCCATGAATACATTGTTTCCAATCTCAACCTTCTCAACTCCAGTATCAAAGAATATCTCTGAGTCTGGTCCACATGGTCCTCCACCATCTGGTTCCCACCAGTTTTCCTCTTTTGGAAGTGGCCATATCCTTTCATCTTTTCCAAGTTTTGCATCAATTCCTCTCTCTTTGAATATATCTTTCCATATATCTACAGATGTTTGATCAAGCGGTGCATCATCGTTTCCTTCAAATACTGATGCGTATATCTTATTAATATCAAATCCAAACTTGTCTACATACAATGATACTGTTATGTTAATGGCTTCTTTTTTAAAGTATTCATTGAGTGACCAGTTTCCAAGCATCTCAAAAGTTGTTAGGTGGGTTGCATCTCCAACCTCTTCAATGTCGATTGTGCGAAGTGATCTTTGTGAGTTTGCAAGCCTATTTCCACTAGGATGTGGTTCTCCCATTAGGTATGGGATGAGGGGGAACATTCCAGCATTAACAAAAAGTACTGATGGATTATTTTCAGGAACAATTGATGCTGATGGGATTATTGCGTGTCCGTGTTCTTGCAGATGTTTTAAATATGCATCCCTAATTTCTAGGTATCTCATTTTCTTCATATCTGTGATTATATCAGAAAGTTATGCTGTTGGTCCTTGTACTTCTGGTGCTGGGGTTTCTTCCGTTGATTGTTGTTCTAGTTGGTTAGCAAGATTTACTAAATCCTCCTCAGCAGTACTTGGTGGTTGCTCATCAACTACCTCTGCATCTACAACTGTCTGTTCTTGTGATATCGGTTCTGGTGTTGAAAAGTTTGGAGTCTGTGCAACTTCAACAGGTTGTTCAATCTCTGTCACAACTGTTTCTTGTACGGGTTGTTGCTCGTATGAGCTGTATGTGTATGTTTCTGGTATCTCCGGTGGGGTTGTTTGATTGTATACAGCATATGTATCATCTTCCTTTCCACCTCTCCATGCAAGGTATAGTAGCCAAGGGACAAGGAGTGCAAGAAGAAGCACTAGAATTCCACCTCCTATTATCATTGCTGTTGCTCTTGGAATCTGAAGACCAAATATATTAACGGTTTCACTTTCCTGCTCTGTTGTTATCTCAAATGTCCACTCTTTTTCTACTTCTCTGTCCTCACTATCCTTAAACGATACTTTTACTTTATGTACTCCACTGTTGTATTCACTTTCTGGAATATATGCGATTCCAACTTCAGAGTCTGATATGTCACTAACCTTTATCTTATCCGTTATATCTCTGTCATCTAGTTCAACAAGTATTGATCCTTTTGCAATCGTTGAGTCATTTCCAGCTACAAGTGTTGCACTAATTGGTGCCAAAACATTTCCAATCTTACTCTTATCAGCAGGGGAGACATTTATTATCTGAGGATCTGAAAGTACAACTCCATCATCAGGCACTTCTGGTTTTTCAACATCTGTTTCAACTTCAATATTAATCTTTTCTGAAACCGCTGTTCCTGTTGCACTTGGTGTGAAATTATCAACAGCTTGAACTATGAATCTATATGATCCCTCTTTCATGCTTGATGTATCGAATATGTAGTTTCCAACCTTAGGAGAGATATTTTCATCAATTGCAATCCAGCTTGACTGGTTTCCAGGATTACTTGAGATGTATAGCTTGAACATTGTAATCTTGTTTAGATCTTCGACCTCCCATGAGACTGTTATCTTATCCCCACCCTTTAAATCTGTTTCTGAGACAGGGGAGAGTATTATGACTTTAGGAATATCATTTTCATCTTGATCTACACTGATTACCCAAGATTGGGATCTGAGATTACTTGTATATCCATCATGAACAAATATGTTTGCAAGATAGCTGGCTGGCTTATCTGGTACTCCACTAAATTTGAGTGTTAGGTTCCCATCGCTTCCATCCTCAATTACAGATGTTTTAAGCCAGGTTGCGTCTGGTGTGAATGAGAAGTGGTAGTTGATTGGGTCTCCTTCTTCATCCTCAACTGCAAGTGTATATTCATATGAATCATTAACCTTAATTGCATTACTTGGTTTTGCAGTTGCGGGAAGTGTTTTAAATTCTGGTGCTACATTGCTAGATATTGCAGAGAGTACCTTTTGATCTGATACTACACATGGTCTTGTTGTGTCATCAGTTGCTGTTACAGTCCCAAGTAGTGTCTGCTTTCCTTGCTCATTGGAAGTATATGTGAATGTCTCAGATATTGTGTCTGATGTCGTCTCATATGTTTTTTTGAAGACCTCTTTTCCTGCATCATCAAGAACTACAACCTTTTTAATTAGTTTGTCTGAAAGATTTGCATTAACCTGAATGTGGATTGTACTTCCAACTGGAATTGATGACGGATTTACATATGGAAGTGAGATCGCGCAAGCGTTAACAACAGTCTCGGTTTCTGATGCTCTATTTCTAATATCAAAGCTGTCAGATGAGAGGAGTGCAAAGAGTGCAAGTGGAATTGTGATGAGAAGATATACAATGATTAACATTGGAAATTTTCGGGCAGAGTTTTTGGCAGAATATTTTCTCATTAATATCAATATACCCTACGTTACTTAACAACTTCAAGCAGTTTCTCATTGATTCTAGTCTGCGCATCTCGAAGTGCTGTTGAGATCTGTACATCTCCCTCAACTACATCATTGATTGCGGTTCTAATACTTTCTTCAACATATCCCTGTTCTCCCATCTTCCACGCCTTCATTGTTGGTGCCATCTCAAGAATTGGTGCAACATATGGGTTACTTGAAAGAGAGGAGGCGAGATCAATTCTAGAGTATGGTTCTCCAAATGCTCTAATCTGAGAAGCATTTGAGAAGATCTCCTTTTGTTGTGCACTCTCACTTAGATACTTTACAAATTCCCAA
>CAYQNB010000056.1:0-5047 GCA_964418805.1 uncultured Candidatus Saccharibacteria bacterium
AGTATGGTTCTCCAAATGCTCTAATCTGAGACGCATTTGAGAATATTTCTTGTTGTTGTGCACTCTCACTTAGATACTTTACAAACTTCCACGCAGCTTCTGAGTTTGCACTTGTTCTTGTTACACTGTCTGCCCAATACATTGCATAGTTCACTGGATTATTTCCTGGAAGTTGTGGTACTGGTGCAATTCCAAATTCAACATTTGTGTTTGAATTGAGGATATCAAATGCTCTCCAGCTTGGCCCAAACATCATCGCAAGTTTTCCAGAAAAGAACATCTCAAGGTCATTAGCGAGATCTGGTGACCATGTTTTGTGAACTTTAACAAAATTTGTGTAAAACTCCATTGCTGATTCTGCCCTTGTTGAGGATATTGCTACCTCTTTTCCTGTGTTATCTACAATCGTTACACCGTTTTGCAAGAGAAGAAGAGAGAAGATATCTGCGCTATGTACAATATTTTTAGATGATCCAAGTGCTGCTCCAGCCTGTGTTATCTCCCCATTTGATTTGGCTATTGTGAGTTTTTTTGCTGCATCTATGAATGTATCCCAGTCTGTTGGTGGCTCTGAGATATTTGCCGCGTTAAGAAGTTTCTTGTTGTAGTATAGGGCGAGTCCATCAATCTCAAGTGGTATTCCATATATATTTCCATCTGTTCCTGTGAAGTCTGTGACTGCTGTTGGGTAGAAGGCTGATGTATATTGGGATGCACTCATAACAGTTGAAGGTAGTGGTGAGAGGTGGGGCTGGAATTTCGATAGCCAGGCACTATTCACCCTAATTATATCTGGTGCTGGTGTTGAATCAACAGTATTTTGTTGAATTCTTGTGAATGCATTTGCCTCATACTGAGTGAATGGTTTCTGTACATATTGAATATCAACATTTGGATTTTGAGTTTCATATCTATCTATTACAGATTTCATTACAGATTCCGGTTCCCAAAGTCCCCAATATACAATTGTTATCTTTTCATCTTGTTTATTATTTGAAGTTGTTAGTGAGAAGAGTACAACACCAATAATGATGATTAGCAATGCAACTCCTGCAAATATTAGTATCTTTACTTTATTATTCATATCTTTGAGCAACTACAATTAATCTCTTGCTTGGTACACCTAGTGGCCAACATGTCATCATTGTAACAGTTTCTTTCTCCTGTTGGGACTGTAGTATGGAAAAGTCATTTGGCTCTACAATTTTCTTACTTCTAACAATATATTTTAGATCTTTTCCATCTCGTTTTACAATAACATCATCTCCAATTTCTACATCATTTAACTTCGAAAATATAGTTTCTGCGAGATTTTCATTATTTCTGAAAAAACTTGGTACTGCACTATGTCCATATATGAAGGAGTTTCCACCATCTCCTGGTATTGGAGTTCCTTTGAAGTGTGCAAGACCGCTTTTCAAGTATAGGTTGTAGACTTCCTCTTCATAGCTTTCTACATTTGACGATATCTTAATACTATTTATTCCTGCACTAGAGATAGTTAGATACATATCTTTAGAATATCCACTATCCACCTTAATCTCCTTCTTCTCTCTTGTAACAGGGTCAATTGTGTAGTTTGTAAGGGATCCTTGTTCAAGTGCCGTTTTTGTTAGGTTTTGGAAGTAGCTTTCACCCGGGTTATAGAATGCAAATTGTCCACTAACATACTCTTTGTGTGAGTCTGGTATGGGTGCTGCAAGTGTTGCTGCCTTCATCTCATATATCTTTGCTTCTAAAAATGATCCTGCAAGTGGGAAGATCTGGGATGCTAGAAGCAGGATTCCACCAACTGAAAGTACAGTTGATATTACAACCCTTGTTACCTTTGCAATCTTCTTCTCTCTATTTTCCTGTTTTTCAATATTCCAACTATTCTCTGTCATGTATATAGGGTATCAGAAGCGAACTGTTTGTTAAAGGGAGAATGTTTTGGCAATTCTGGTGTGTATCTGCTAAAATCATCGATATATGGAAAAACGCGACTACTACGAAGTACTTGGTATATCCAAAGAGGCTTCAGAACAAGAAATAAAGAAGGCATATCGAAAGCTTGCAAAGCAATACCATCCTGATGTTAACAAGGAAGATGGTGCTGAAAACAAGTTTAAAGAGGTGCAAGAGGCATATGAGAATCTCTCTGATTCATCAAAGCGATCAGCATATGACAAGTATGGTCATGCAGGTACAGAGGGTTTTTCAGGTGGTGGTGGTTTTGGTGGCTTCGATTTCAATCAAGGTGCTCCATTTGATATGGGTGATATATTCGGAAGCTTCTTTAATGGTGGTGGTTTTGGAGCTGATTTTGGATTTGGAACAAGAAGGCAGTCAGATACAAGAGGTCGGGATTTGAGGTATAGGATACGGTTGGATTTCATGGAATCAATGAAAGGTGGGGAATATGAGTTGGATGTAGATAGAGAGGTTGCTTGTGAGAAGTGTGAGGGAACTGGTAGTGAGAACAAGAAGAGAAAGAAGTGTGATACCTGTGATGGGAATGGAAGAGTTCAGAAGGTTCAAAACAGCATATTAGGAAGAATGGCTTTTGTATCAGAGTGTGATGTTTGTCATGGTACAGGTGAGGTTCCAGAGAAAGAATGTTCTGTGTGTAGTGGAAGGGGTGTTGTTAGTGAGCAGGAGAAGGTGAAAGTTAAGATTCCAGCAGGTGCATACGATGGTATGGTTTTGCGATTTAGAGGTAGCGGTGGGGCTGGAAGAAACAATCAGCCAGCTGGAGATCTCTTCATTGAGCTTGAAGTTGAGCCTCATGAGAAATTTGAAAGAAGGGAGTTTGATATATATACAGTTGAGGATATCGATGTATATACAGCAGTTCTTGGAGATACAATCTCAGTTGATACAATCGATGGGAAGGTAAATCTTAAAATTCCAAATGGCACACAGTCAGGTACCGTGTTTAGAATTAAGGAGAAGGGTAGTGCAATTCTAGGTAGAGATGGTCAAAGAGGAGATGCATATGTGAAGGTAAATATTGATATTCCCAAAAAACTTTCCAAAAAAGAGAGAAAGTTATGGGAGGATCTTAAGAAGATTTAGGTAAGAAATTCCTTCTTTACCCATTCACTTATTGTTATGAAGTTCTTTTGCATCTCCGTATGAATTTCGAATTGACTATGTGCATATGCATTCAGATCTATATTTGGGTTTCCAAATTTTCTAACTTCAATCGTTTGAGGGGTGAGTGATGAGACACCTGCTATTAACCATTCAAGACTAGTTAAGATTATTGAATATGCCATTTTGGTCCTCTCTTCCTTTGAAAGTGACAATCTCTGAGCATAGTTCGAGACGATTTCTTTCTTTATCTCTTCATTCACTTTTAAGCTTCTTCTGTGGCAGTAGAATTCAGAGATGCTTCTATATCTATCATCCCATCCGAAATATTCAAAGTCTATAAAATTCGCACCTTTATGATTAAATAGAAAATTGTTAATTGAGAAGTCAATTGGTGTTAAGGAGAAATCGTTGAAAGAGTTTCGTTTTGTGAGTAAGTTGTAATCTAATTCATCAATTATCCTATCTCTTGCCTTGATAATATACTCAGTTGGATTCTCTTTTTCAATCCACATAAGAACGTTATCTGAAAACTTTCTCTCATTTATTAGATTTGTAATTGTTTTTACCCTTATATCAATCTGTTTTATGTAATCAAAAAGTCTTAATCTTGCATTTACTGCGAAAGGGATCACTTCAACAGTGTCGTAGTATTTGATTCTATCTACTTTGTGCAAGAAATTGACTATTTGTGTTGCATCCCCTTTATCTATATCTTCTCCAGCTTTTTGAGTCCCCGCAACTTCTGTGAATATCGCTGAATAAGCCTTAAAATCGCTAAGAATAGATTCAGGAATGTTTTCAATCCCATTACTTTTCAGGAATCTATATGAGATAAATTCTCTCTCCATACGATGTCGATCATCTACTATGTATAGTTTGATTATGTATCGCTTTCCAAAATTATCATGAAATCTAAATACACGATTATTCTTACCCTCAAAGATCTCTTCGATATATATCAGATTCAAAGCTAAGCGCTCCTTTGCGAATAATAGTGTTTTACTAAGTCTTTTCTGAATTTCTGGTTCTAAATCAGTCATTAATTGGGATTATACTATAGTATTTACATATAATATATCCACATTAAATTGTGGATTTTTTATTAAATAATGGTACTTATGTAAATATTTAAATAAGAACCTATAGTATTGTGCGGCTATTGTATACATGATATAATGTTGCACTTAAATAAATCTGACTAAATTAATAAATAATTATAGTATGTCAAACCTTGGAACTAGATTGGGACTTGGACTTAGTATCACAGCATTGGCCTTTACTAGTGCATGTGGAAGACCTGTTGATAAGGTAACAGGAGGGCAATTGTCAGAAGATAATGTTCAAAAGTATACTCAAGCAGAGCGAGATCTATATCGTCTGTTAGGGGCTTCATGTAGGCAGGTATTCGAGCAAGCTATATCAGCAGAAAATAGAGAAAGTGCAAACCCAATACCTGTCACAGTCGTTATTCCTAAATCAGAAAATATGGAAGTTACTGTTGTGGGAGGAGATAAGGGACTAATAATTGTGAACACATTGCCGTTTGTTGTTACCAATGGTCAGTTAATGATTGTTGGAGTAGATGGCAATTGTTATCTTCCACCTGAGGATAGTTTAACATTCAGTATCAAAGATGAAAATCAAAATACTCATGGACATATAGGTTTTTCTAACGATGATGTACTTGTTCTATCTAGGCAAGTAAATCCATATGCAAATCCAGATTTTGTAGATGTTCCTGAGGAGTTAATGCTTGAAGAGGGTTACGTAAAGTTTTTTGGGGTCCTTGGGGATGAATACTATGTAAAAGTTGGTGCAGTCCTAGATATGGGAATAAATAAAAACCAGTTGAAAGATTAAGGGTATATTGATCATAGTCTGCATTGTAAATACCCTTCATAGACAAGCAAATCCTTTTCATATATAATAACAATATATATGTGATATAGGTGAGATTAAACTCACCTTT
>CAYQNB010000057.1:0-4908 GCA_964418805.1 uncultured Candidatus Saccharibacteria bacterium
CTCATGACTTTCCAAGCCTAATTGAACAGAATTCTCCCATTGAGATTAATATCAGGAAAGGGCGGCGTACTGAGATCTTAATACTTAACTATATAGAAGGGGAGCCATACATCAATAGGTATTATTCTGATGCCGGTAGTAGGCGTATTGAATACCCATTGTTTGAAGATGATGATTATAGCTACGCAATGGAGAGGTTTTATGAAGGCTTG
This sequence comes from uncultured Candidatus Saccharibacteria bacterium, assembly GCA_964418805.1. Taxonomy (GTDB): domain Bacteria; phylum Patescibacteriota; class Dojkabacteria; order SC72; family SC72; genus CAYQNB01. The sequence continues at coordinate 213 of CAYQNB010000057.1, forward strand.
TCTGCACTTAATACTTCACTTCTAGCCATTCAGCCTTTATCATAACCAGTTCTACTTAGCCCTGTATGTAAAGATCTCTTGGAACAATGCAAGCTTAACAATACTAATTAACTCGAATATATCTACGTTTGGATTTTGAGACTTTATCCTTCTATAAACATCTCTAAATCTCCTCAGACCGTTTAGCCAAGGAAAATCGTTTGAGATCTCAATATATGTTTTAAATCCACCTATTCTAGACAAAGTAAAGGTTCTTCCCTGTATAACTGCTGTTCTTCCAAGGTCTTTTAGTATTGCAAGGCCTTTCTTTGCAACTTCTATTCCTGCCACTTGAGTTAATGCTGAAATCTTTGCGACATAATCATTAGGTGGAAGTTTGTGATCTATAATTTCTCCTGTTACATAAAATTCTAGTTTCCTTTGATCGTCGCTTAGTCTCATTTGAACGAGTTCATTTTTCAAAACTCTATCTATGATTTTTTGTAATGCGTCTTGGTTATCAATTCTGCGGCTTAGCTCTAAATATTGATTTTCAAATGGTACTTCTTCTTCCACTAAATCTTTTAGAATAGTTTGGATTACAGCCTCGGTCATTGCTCTAAAGTATCCACCAAGAGATAGTTCTGTTAACTTCATAGTCACGTCTTGTTTGATTAATTCTCGAATGAAATTATCTTTTCCGTTTCCACTACCACCTAAAACTGCAATGACATCGTCCTGTCTGTTCCCATATCCCTTATAGAATTTTGCTATCATTTCTTCAGCGAATAGATGGGAGGATATCTGAATTTTCTTTAATCCCTTGCGCGGGATCTGTTGTACTACTGGAACTTCTTTGAGTGATTGTGCAACTTTCATATCGTCCTGCTGGTCTCTCATTGTTAGGGCTGCAAGCCCAAGAATTGAGAAGAGTTTTAAGATTGATGCAACTCTATCATTGCTCTGTGGGAATCCATAGAGAGATTGTTCCATGTCTAAAAGATCTGCTATCTCTTGGGGAATACTTGTATCAATGTAGGTTTCTGGATCGGTAATACCAAGCTCAGTTGCGATTTGATGCAATTCAGCTTCTAATGTTCTAAAGCCTGTTTCTAGTTCAAATACTATATCAAGTAGGCATTAGCTAAAATTCAGAGATTATATCAGATATCTTAGTATATAGTAACTTATATAATCTGATATAATGCCTTATGTACACAGAGTCAGAGAGAGAAAAAATTATAGAGGAAGGTGTAAAATATATTGATATCCTTGTCGAGAAGGAAACCTCTCCCACTTTAATTCTCATGCATATATATAGAACAGTACCGGGTGAGAATGGTGAGACTGTTGTAGATAGGGAGGGTGAAATCGTCACACTGGCAACAGCAATGTTGTTGAACGCAATGATGGATAATGATCAAAGACCAAGAGAGTTGTTAATCGGAGCTGATAATGTACATGTAAATGGAGGTGCAAACAATGCGGCTGTATATCCAAAGGCAGTATCAGAAGGCATAAAGGAAGAGCATCAAGGTTTTGTAAATATGATACTTCATCGTAAAGGTGGAAAAAATGTTCATGGAACTCGTGATGAACTACTTTTGTTAATGGAAAGATTGGATGATTTGAAGCTAAACGGAGTTGATGTACATGAAAATCCTCCTCTAGTTATCGCAAGACTCCCTCATATCCCAAGAATTACAGAGATGTGTAGAGAACTTGGAATTCCTGCAAACATAATTAATGCTGAGAGTATTGTAAAAGCTTTAGATCCGGCTAGATTCAATGAGATACTGCCAACTCTTGAGTTCAGTAGATTTGAGATTGCTGAGATGATTAAGATGATATTTAATGGATTAACATCTGAATGTGGACTTATACTTGAGATTATCTCTAGGATACTCCCGCCATATATGAAAGACAGACTTCTTGATGCACTTGGGCATCAGAAGCATTAACTCTTCCAAGCACCTGATATGTGCTGTGCTTCTGGAGATACATGCCTTAGAAGTTCAATATTGTTTGTATTAAGAAACTCTCTGAGCTCTGAGATACTCTCAACTCCAAGATCTGCTAGTGTTCTTGCAGCATAATGTTTGAACTGATCAACATAGAAGGACATTGAGTTTGCTTTTTCCTCGTAGAAGATATAACCAGGCTTTCCCTCTACATTTCTAGTTCTTCCACTGTATGAAAGTCTCGATTTTGCATTTGCAGGATTAAACGACTCAATTATCATAGTTGCTGCACTTGCACTGCCATGATATGGCTGACATATCTTTCCACTTTTATGCTCAAAGAAAATATCACTCTGTTCAATCACCCCATTTGCAAATTGTGCATTTCTAAGTATTCCATCAATACCCATTACAAGAAGTGATCCAACACTTGTACCTATACCCCCTTCAACCATAATGGTTGTGTTGTTGAATTCTTTCTCAATTAATACCTGATATACCTCTTCAAGTGTTGAAAGAGCCATGCCATTAGTTGCTGATGTACACTGTCTTCCACCACCATGTCCATATATTAGTCCATCTGCTCTAATATCTTTCTCAATTAGTCGTTTTGCAAGTTCCAGATCAACAATCTGCCCTACAAAAATCTCAACGCTATCTCCAAAGTGATCTCTTAGGGCTTTTGCTGTTTGTACAATTCTTGGATCTGAGTTTATTGTATATATTCTAAACAGTTTAACTCCAGCCTTTTTATTAAGAAGTATGGCTTTTTCTAGATCTTTCTTTGGATTTGTACCAAGTGCAGCACCGATGTTGTTAAAAGCTCTTGCTGTTGCTTTCTTTCCAAGGTTTAGTGAGGAAATTACTTTCTTTGCTGCATTTATTACATCAATCTGATTTTTAATATCAACTGCATTGATACTGTTTCTGTGAACAAATACTGGCATATGGCCAAGTACTGACATTACAATCATATCTCTTTGACCTGAGATTGCTGGCATACTACCAAGTGAGTATATGCTTCTTGCGTACTTACCAATTACAGTGAAAAGGCCACTTCTTGATGCTTTAGTTCGGCTAACAAGCTTATCTGACTTTAGTTTCTTATATCCAATCTCTTTTAGTGCAACAGCTTTTGTGAATGTATTAAAGCCTTCAACCTCCATAGCTCTTTCAATTGCAAGTGATCTTCTGTTATTCCTTTTTGGGAAGTTCTCAATATTCTTTTCAATACCATCAAGTATCTTATGAATCTCTTCGTTTTGATGTTCTAGGAAATATTCAGCACGTTGAAGAAGTGCAAGATGTCTTCTTTCAGGTCCAATCTGCCACATTACAGGAGAACCGTTTCTGTTAAGTTTGAGATGACCTCGATCTACATCTGTTAGCATAAGTCCCAAGCTTTTACTCTCCTTATCTGTCAGATATCTGGTGTAGAAGGGGTTTTCAAGTTTTACAACCTCTTTATATCTATCTGCCACAAACTTCTCATTTGGCTTGTTAATCCCCTCAATACTTTCTAATTTAAATGCAAAATCAATAGCTTTAGGGTCTTTGAGTTTAGAAATATTTGGCCTTCTTAACTCTTGGTCATATGGCTCTGGAAGTTTGAAAACGATGTGGGTGAGTTCTGGAAGTTCTTTCATTAGTTTCTTTAATGCCTTAACCCTCATTGAATATCTGTCTTTTCCTTTTGCACTCATCTGTGCAAATGTTTTCTTTTCACCTTTAGGCTGTCCATTGGGAATGAAGATGTCATCCCAGCCAAAACCGTCACCGCCCTTTGGTTTTTCAGAAATTTCTCCCTCGCATATTCCTTCAAAAGTGTATGCTTGCTCTCCATCGTATATTGCAAATATTACTCTTGCTGTTGCACTCCTATCCCTTCCTTCTAACCATTCACTTGCAATCTTCCATCTGCTTGCAGGATTTGAGAAGAAATCATTTAGATATGTTCCTGGTAGGTTTTCTAAGCCCTTGATATCCATTGAGGTGTCTTCCACAAGAATTGGGTTGTATCCATTTGCTTCGTAAGCCATCTTTGCCTTAATGGTTGCAACTTTGATTGGGTCAAGGGATTGTATCTCTTCAATATCCAGGGATTTTCCAATCACTTCAAAGTCTGGAAGGTTTCTTTGTATCTCCTTAATCTTATTTAAATTCCCACTAGCAAACTCAATATATTTGCTTTTTCCATTTGAATTCTTTGTTGAAACTTTGTTAATAACTTGGGGGAGTTCAAGATGTAATTGTCTTGGCATTAAACACTATGGGTAATTTAACGGTTAATGATATATGGAGAGGATATTATTTGCAAGGCTCTTGCCCTCCTCAACCATAAATGATACTTTTAATATGTATTAATATAACTGCCAACATCAAATGCAAGAACAGTATCTAAGTCTGGGAAACAGCGATGTACACAATGGAATGTATATGCTTGCTGTATTTAAGGTTAAGCCATATGGTGATGAGACTCTTGAGAGCGCTGCAACAGAGATAGCTGCAGAATCCTCAACAGGTTCAAACCTAAAGGTATCTTCAGCAACCAACTATTCTATGAATATTGACGCACTTGTATATGATATTAAGCATGAGGAGGGTCTTGTATATATTGCATACCCGTGGATTATGTTTGATCGAGGTGGAAACATTCAAAACATTCTCACATTCATTGCAGGAAATATATTTGGTATGAGCAATCTGGCGGAGTGTAAATTGCTTGATGTGTGGTTTCCTCCACAGATGCTTGTTCA
>CAYQNB010000058.1:0-1197 GCA_964418805.1 uncultured Candidatus Saccharibacteria bacterium
CATATCTATTCTGTTTGAATTGAAACTTTTCCTGAAACATTTGATATTGATATAACCTTTGTTTTATTTGTCACCCTAGACCCAATCCTAATCTCAAAGTCTGAAGGTTCAGATACAGGATCCCCAGATATATCATAGTTAACAAGTACACCGTTCTCATCGTAAAAAAAGGCTCTACCCGATACAGACTCAAATAGAATATATACAGGTATCCCTCCAATATCTCCAACTGCATTAAGTGAGTCAGGGAGCTCTCGAATGAAGCTTGCAGATACAATTCCATCAACTCTTCCCTGAGCTCGTATAACTTCGGACACCAGCGTATCAAGAAGGCAGTTTGCTTGTTGATATGGATTTGTTGGGAGATTTCCATTGCTAGCACTCAAGCTTAAGCCTGGATCAAAGTTTGGAAAGTCTGATTTGGTTTCTGTAGCTCCAAATTCATTGAAAGGGGAGCACCACTTAAAAAGTCTATACACACCATCCTGTTCAAAATCCGAAAAATCTAACCCAACTCCATATATCCATCTCTCATTTGCCTGTCTTTCTAAAAAGAGTGATGATCTTTGTGCAAATCTAATATCCTGTTCAAGTGTTAGACTTTCCTCATTTAGTGTCACAGTGTCTCTAAGTCCACCAAATGTTGAGTATCCGATGGCAGATATAATCACAAAGATTGTGAGTACAACTAACATCTCAATTAGGGTATATGCTGGCAGTTTCATATTATCAATCTACCACAGCAAAAGTTGTGTAGCAAACAGGTTTGAAATTGTTTCCCAATATGCGATTGAGAGAACGAGTGATAGGAACATAAAGGGGACAAGTGGAAGATATCTTTTCAGCCATCTTCTATCTGAAAGAAGAAGTATTGATGAGAATCCACTTGCAAGAAGAAGGGTTAGAAGAAGAAAGATCGAGAATTGTGTCTTTTCTATATACACACTTATGTACAATATTAAAAGAATATCTCCGATACCAAATGATTTTTTGAACTGATTAATTAGAAGAAGTATCGCTCCAACTATAACTGCAACAATCACACTTGAAAATATCATTGGGTCTTGGGTTGCAAAATGCTTGTAGGCAAGCTCAATACCAGCGGTCATTAGTGCGAGATTAACAAGTACGGCTGGAAGTGATTTGCTTGTCATATCAAAGTATGAGAAGAAAAACATTACAAGAACCGGTACAAGC
>CAYQNB010000058.1:1207-4658 GCA_964418805.1 uncultured Candidatus Saccharibacteria bacterium
GAACCAATCAAGGGAGTTTGTGAAAAATAACATGAAGGTTAGGCCAAGAAGTAGTTCGGAGATTGGGTAGTACCAGTTTATCTTCTGTCCACAGTTCTTACATTTTCCGAGATAGTATAGGTAGGAGATGATTGGGACCAGTTCAAACCATGAAAGCTTCTTATCACATTTCTCGCAACTTGAAGGTTTTGTAAATATTTTACTACTATCAAACTGATGCTCGATTCTATATGCAAGAGCATTCAGAAAACTAGCAACTACAAGGCCTAATATAAAGAAGTATATGGTTAACATATTAGATTGTAAAACAAAAGAGGGGAGTTTGCACCCCCCTCATTCTATTTCAATCAATTAAGCCTATTGCCAATCCTTATCACTTGCACTCCAGTCAGCTCCGACTAGGTCTGCACTTGGGTTGTTAACAAGACTTGTTGCGGTCTGAGAATCATCAAGATCTTTTGCACCGATTGTGTTTTGACCTGGAAGAACTCCGAATCCATTTCCGTTACAATATCCACCAAGACTATTCTCATCATCAATCCCACCAAGGGTTACACATACAAGTGCACTTTGTCCTGTTGAATCAACTGTGTAGTAGTAGGTAGCATCACTTCCTCCGTCAAATGCATTCTGGTCAACATACTGTTGAAGAGCACCATCTGTTGCAAGTGCTTGATCAAAATCACCAAAGTCTGCTATGTCAGGAAACTCTCTATTATCTGTATAGTAACTTTGCAATCCTTGGTATAGCTGATCAACTGCATTTTGGTGCTGTACTTTGTTTGCTCTTTGAATAGCAAATCTACCAGCTGCAATACCCATTGTCATAAGAATAACAAGGATACCCATAACTACAAGCATTTCAACAAGTGTGAAAGCTGAATATCTTCTTCCTTCCATTTCTATTTAATTAATAATTTTAACTTCTACAATTTGTAGATACCTTTAATGTACATTAACTATAATATACTGTCAACATTAACCAACCACACCTGAAAGGTTAAACATAGGCATATATACAGCTAGTGCAATAAAGGCAATAACTCCACCCATAACAACAAGCATCAGTGGTTCCATTAGTGTTGTTAGGTTACTTGTTGCAACATCTACCTCTTCACCATAATACTGTGCCATTCTCTCCAACACCTTATCCAATGCTCCAGATTCCTCACCAACCGCAACCATCTGGCTAACAATCATAGGGAATATATTACTTCTGGCAAGTGGGATGGCAAGTGCAATACCTTTCTCAACCTCTTTTTTAGATTGAAGAACTGCTTCCTTGTATACAATATTGGTAAGGGACGCAGATGTTAGCTCTAGTGCTCGCACAATTGAAAGTCCTGATTTAAGAAGAAGTGAGAGTACTCTTGTAAACTGAGCAACCTGCATCTTAGAGATAATCGTTCCAAAGATTGGCATCTTTAGTGCTAGTGCATTAAGTGATCTTTTTCCCTTCTCTGAATCTGAATACGCCTTATATATAATTCCAAGTACACCAACAACAATAAGAATAAGCCACCAGAATGCTAGAAAGAAGTTGCTGGCATCAATCATAAACTGTGTAACCCAAGGTAGTTCTGCACTAAATTCAGAATAAATCTCTGCCATGGCTGGAATAAGTACAAACATCATAAGAAGAATAACACCTGCAATAACAAGCAAGATTATGGTTGGATAGATCATCGCAGATTTAAGTTTCTCACCTAACTTCTTCTGATCTTCAAGTTCAATAGCAAGTCTCTCTAAAATCACCTCTAGATTTCCACTCTGTTCTCCTGCTTCAATGAGGTTAATTGTAATCTCATCAAACACCTTACTATTATTCCTAAATGATTCGGCAAGTCCTTTTCCACCCTGTACATCAGCAAGTATCTCTGACAATGTTCTTCTAAAGAGGGGATTGGTTGCCTGTGCTTCTAGAATCTCAAGAGATTGGGTTAGTGGAAGACCTGCTCCAATCATTGTTGCAAGCTGTCTCATAAAGACAACTCTATCTTTCATAGGGACTCCACCGATATTAATCTCCTTAAGTTTCTCCCAGTTAACTCCGATATCCTCCTCAATCTTCACAACAAGAAGTCCTTTGCTCTTTAGTACATCAGCTACGGTCTCTCGACTTCGTCCTTCGATTACACCGATGATATCTTTTCCTACTTTATCTCTTGCTGAATATTTAAACTTCTGCATATCTTTTAACCTTTGAGTAATCTAACAACCTCTTCAGGATGGACTGCATACTCCTGTGCTTTATCTGATGTAATTAGTCCTTCCCTTACAAGTTTTACAAGTGAGTGTTCAAGTGAGACCATTCCAACATCTGCACTTGTTCTAATTACATTATCAATCTGGTGTGTTTTTCCTTCTCGAATTAGGTTCTTAACAGCTGGCGTACCTAGAAGTATCTCTGAAACTGCTCTTCGTCCTCCTCCTTCAATTGGGATTAGTCTTTGTGCGATTACAGCTTCCAAGATATTTGCAAGCTGAGTTCTAATCTGAGCCTGTTGATTTTCTGGGAATACATCAATTATTCTATCTACCGTTTGTGATGCACTGTTTGTGTGAAGTGTTGCAAATACAAGATGGCCAGTCTCAGCAAGCGTAACGGTTGCAGCAATTGTTTCATAATCTCTCATCTCACCAACAAGTATTACATCTGGATCTTGTCTTAGTGCGCTTTTTAGTGCAATTGTCCAAGAGTGCGTATCATCATGCATCTCTCTTTGGTCAATTACAGCTTTTGCTTTAGGGAATATATATTCAACTGGGTCTTCAATTGTCACCATATGTACAGCTCTGTTAAGGTTTACCGATTGAAGGATTGCTGCAAGTGTTGTACTTTTTCCATGTCCCGTTGGTCCTGTTATTAGTACAAGTCCCTGCTTCATATTAGCAAGTTGGTTGTACATTGGAGGTAGTTGTAGCTCTTCAATTGTCTTAATTCTACTTGGAATTAGTCTGAATGCAGCAGCCAAGTTCTGTCTTGTGTAGTATGCGTTGATTCTAAAACGTGCATTTGTTCCATGTGTATGATTATATCCAAGGTCAACCTCACGATTTACCTCCAAAAGCTCTTTTTTCTGCTCTGAGAGTACTGGCATGATTAGTTCTTCTGAATTCTCAGGTGAGACAATGTGGTCATTAACAGCAACTAGCGTTCCATCAATTCTAAGCATAACTGGGTATCCAACAGATATATGTACATCTGAAGCATTTCTTTCAATTGCAATATCTAGAACTTTTGAAATTGTCATCGGATACTTTCCGCCACTAACAGATCTTGCTGCTACCTGCTCACTTGTTACAGCTGTCTTATCTCCCTCATCAACAACACCACTCATATCTCCTCCAGAATCGACTCCTGCAAGTGAAGAGGGTGCTAGTGGGTCAATCGGTTTTGACTGGTCTGTTGGTGTATTAACTCCATCAAGTATTGCTTCTGGGCCTGTAT
>CAYQNB010000059.1:0-4628 GCA_964418805.1 uncultured Candidatus Saccharibacteria bacterium
ACGGATTTATCAGGGATTTTGGGTGATAATGATGAATTAGAGAAGGCTTACACTCGTCTTATCAGAAGTGGCAATGATACAGCAACAAGTGCAATTACTAGAGTTGAGTTCAAAAAGGTATTGGCAAATATTCTCTCTCTTGTAAACAATGCTCTAGGTTAGATAATGTATCGCAGGCGTGTTAATTCAATTATTTTAATAATAACTTGATATGGTAGGTATCGCTACTCACAGAAACGATAATAACAGAGAGAATCTTCGCTTTCCTCATGCAGAGATTGGACCAGATAATGATGGTGGCTACACTCCAATAACATCTTCGCAGATTGAAGGAATAATTTCCAATTTCGGAGGGGACATGGAATTCAAAGTTATCACATTCAACTCAGACGCAACTCAAGAGCAACCTCTCCCAAGTGCGGTTTTAACAAGAGCAAATGATGGCCCAACTCACGCTTACACAGCAAATCAGATTGCAGAGATGCTTGGTCACACAGAGGGCTGGGGGAAATGGATGAGAACTGACAGTTCATTAATCGCGGGGTGTAAGCTAATCATAGATCTAAATAGCGATGGTACATACACGCTATATGCCTCCTATCCTTCGGAATCAATATCCGAAATTTATAAGATTTTTTACGATACTCAGACAGCACGCTTAGAAATCTTTTGGACGAGACTGGGCTTTACCAAAGTATATGGAGAAAACGGCAGTGTCGCATTCGAATATACAACTTCATAATAGGTTAGTAAAAATATTGTAACCACACTTTCCCCATTCATTAATGATATAATACCCAAAGATAAATATTAGTAATTAATTATGTTTAAAAGAAACGATAGGGGTGTTAGTACTGAAAACCTCAGAATATGTACACTTTCAGGAACAGGAGAGATCGGAAGAAACTGTAACTTCATTGAACTTGGAAGCGAGATAATTGTAGTTGATGCAGGATACTCATTTCCAGATGCAGACATGTATGGAATAGACTACTTAATACCAAATACCTCATACCTTGAAAAGAAAAAGGCAAATATTAAAGGAATCCTCATTACACACGGACACCAAGACCATATTGGAGCACTCCCATATATATTGAAGAACCTTGGATTTCCAAAGATATATGCAGGAGCATTTGCTGTTGCACTAATTAAGGAGAAATTACGAGAGTTTAATATGGTGAACAAGGTTAAAATTGAGGTGGTGAATAGAAGTACGGTATTGAAGCTTGGAAACTTCAAAGCAACATTCATTGGGGTTACACACAGTATTCCAGATGCATACAGTATCTTTGTTGAGACACCAAAAGGAAATATCCTTGTATCAGGAGATTATAAAATTGATATGAACCCAGCAAACGAACCAGAGTGTGACTACGAGAAACTAAAATCACTCCAAGGAAAGATTGACCTTGCACTTCTAGAAAGCACAAATGCATTTAGACAGGGAAAAGCGATATCAGAAACCGATGTAGCAAAGAACTTGGAGAAGGTAATTGCAGGACATGATGGAAGAGTGATTGTTGCAGCATTTGCATCTCTTGTAACTCGACTATACTCCATTATGCAGATTGCACAAAAGACAGGAAGAAAGGTCGTACTCTCAGGAAGAAGCTTGGAAACAACAATATCTGTTGCAAGAAGTCAGCGATATATAGATATTCCTGATGACCTCATAATCTCACTTCGCGATATAAAAAAGTATAAGGATAATGAGCTAATACTTCTTCTAACAGGAAGCCAAGCTGAAAGATATGCAGCACTAAACAGAGTTGCACTAAATGAGCACAAGGAGATTAAGGCAAAAGAGTCTGACCTAATCATCATGTCATCAAGTGAGATCCCTGAAAATGTATCAAAGATTGAAAAGATGACGGATAGGCTAATTAGACAAGGAGTTTCTCTTCTTAAAAATGGTGAGGAAGATATACATGCATCAGGACACGGCCTAACTGAAGATATGCAGATGATGTATGAGATGATTAAGCCAAGATATGTAATGCCAGTACACGGAAGTTTGACATTTAGATATCAGAATAAGAAGAACTATGTTGGATGGGGTCATGATCCAAACAAGGTACTTCTAACAGATGATGGACACACATGGGAGTTAAGTGGGGGAGCTTGGAGAAGAGGATCAAGCGTTGAGTCAAAACCGATCCTCATTGACGGACTTGGTGTCGGAGATATTGGAGATGTAGTGCTAAAGGATAGAAAACAGCTTGCAGAGTTTGGAATGTTTGTAATTGTATTAAATATAAGTAAGCAGACAAAGAAACTAATGGGAAGAATGAAGTTTGTATCAAGAGGCTTCATATATATGAAAACGTCACAAAAGATACTCTCAGAGATCGAAAATATCATTAATGACACACATAGAAAATGGGTAAGTGGAAAGAATATTGCAAAACTAGATGAAAGAGAACTGGTTGAAGAGATTGAAAGATCGGTATCAAGATACATCAAGAAGAAAACAGAAAGAGAACCAATAATTCTGCCGGTAATAGTATAGTGCCATGGACAGATACAGATTGAGTGATAAAAAAGATATAACCATCGACGATGTTAGACCATCAGACAGAAAGGATGGATACCCAACACATGTACCAAGATGGTTCACGAAACTATTTGAAGCGATACCAGGAACACTAACCTGGTTTTTCATACTCCTTCCATTCATTGCAGCATTCTCAGGATTTCCAGAGTTAATGGTTGCATATATCACATTCCTAACAATATATTGGGCATATAGAGGATCACTCTTCCTCATTGGAATATATATCGGGTATAGAAGGATGGTAAGAGATCAAAATACAGATTGGATTGGAAAGATAGGTAAGGAGAAGCTTGCATATAAAGATCTTAAGTATGTTTTCATCTGCCCAATTGTTAAAGAGGATCTAGATGTGCTAGAACCAGCATTGCAAGCATGGGCAAGATCAGATGTTGATACTAAAAAGATATCAATTGTATTTGCTCTTGAACAAAACTTTGTTGATATTAGTATGAAGAATACTAAGTATCTGAAGGAGAAGTATGGAAAATACTTTAGAGAGATGATGGATATTGTACATCCAAACAATATTGAAGGGGAGATTGAGGGAGTGAAGGGGGCAAATATAAACTGGGCAAGTAGGATATTTGTAGAGATGGTTGAAGAGAGAGATGAGAAACTTTCTGACTACCTTCTAATTACATGTGATAGTGATCTAAGACCAACAGAAAAGTATCTTTCAGCAATTACATACAAATACCTAACAGTTCCAACACCACAAAGAAAATTCTTCTCAACAGCAGTACATACCTTTAACAACAATATATACAGAGTACCGGCACTTGTACGAGTCTTCTCATCATCAATCAGCCTTGCAATTATGCATGAGTGGGTACTACGAAAGTATGCAAGAGAAACATGGTCATCATATGTTGTGAATCTTCAAACTGTTAAAGATGCACACTTCTGGGACCCACAAGTACCAAATGATGACACCTTCTTCTACTTCAACGCACTAATTAGGTTTGATGGAGAATTTTCAGGTGAAGAGGTATATGTACCAACACACAATGATGCAGTCGAAAATGAAACAACAAGCAAGAGCTACCAATCCCTGTATAAACAGCAACACAGATGGGGTTGGGGAGGTGTTGTATTTCCAATTACATTTGCAGGATTGTATAAGAACAAGAAGATTCCTCTAAAAAGAAAGATCGGAATCACTTCAATTATGTTTGACTCAAGACTGATCTTTAGAACAGTTGTATACCTCATAACCTTAGGCCTTCCAATTCTCAGTCTTCTTAGTACCGAGTTTCAATATAGCTCGGCAGCATACAATCTTCCAAGACTAATGAGCTACATCTTCACCTTTGTCATGCTATACAACCTCCCAATCCTCTTTCTAAGAAGAAAGATAATGCCACCTCACGAAAAGTGGGGAGTTCTTAGAAATATCCAAGATATCTTTGAAACACTTTTAATAACAGTAAATCTTCTAACCTTTGCATTCATTCCAGCTCTTCAAGCACAAACAGAGATGATGTTTGGAAAAGGGTTTAAAAAAAGATACTACGCAACTGAAAAAGTTGCCATTAAAAAGTGATATACTGAGATATGATTAAACTGCCGTTTCTAAAATCCAACAAAGAGAAGATTGAGCTCTCACCAACAACAAATCTTGTTGCAATTGATATTGGTACAGAAGTACTTAAAACAGTCCTCTTTAATACAACAGATCTTGGAGTTAATGTTAGGAAGGTTTCCAGAATACAACAGCAACAAGGAGCGATGGACAGAGGTATCATTAGCAACCTAAACACAGTTCTGGAAAATTGCAGACTTGCAATCTCAGAGGTAACGGAGGAGCTAGATCCGGCTGATATGCCAAAGTATGTAGTGATGGGAATTGCAGGAGAATATATTCAAGGAGTTTCCATAATCGTAAACTATGAAAGAGAGGAGAAGTTTGAGCAAGAGGTTGATTTTAAAGAACAGGATAGGATAATTGAGAAAGTCCATCAACAGATTGCAGATAGTGGAAAGGAAGATCTTGCAAAAAGAACAGGACTAATTAATGAAGATATTGAGATTCTACACATAACAGTAACTGGAATGGAGATAGGGGGAATGA
>CAYQNB010000060.1:0-4495 GCA_964418805.1 uncultured Candidatus Saccharibacteria bacterium
GGTTGGGCATGGAATTGGATATTCTCTGCACGAAACCCCATATATCCCTGGATTTGGTGAAAAAGGCAGTGGAAATACACTGTACAAAGGCCAAACCATTGCAATTGAGTCAATAATTAATATGGGAGGACCTGAGATTGAGATTTCCAGAGAGGACGGGTGGACAACTTGGAGCAAAGATGGTATGCTTTCAGCACTTTTCGAGCACACTGTAGTTGTAGATAAAAATCCTAAGATTCTAACAAAATGGTGATTGCAAGGGATTAATCTGTTTGATATAATCCCCAAGGATTTAATATTTAGAAAAACCTTTGTGCCAAAGAAAGATAACAATGTAGTTGAGCTTGAAGGAGTTGTAACAGAGTGTTTGCCTGATACCAAATTCAAAATTGAAGTTGAGGTAGAAGGGCAGAAATTGGAGCTTCTTGGATATCTTTCAGGAAGAATGAGAATGCACTACATTAGGATTTTGGAAGGAGATAGGGTCACAGTTGAGGTTTCTAAATATGACCCAACAAAAGGGAGAATAACATATAGACATAAATAGTTATGAAGGTACAGGCTTCGGTAAAAAAAAGATGTGATGGTTGTTACATAACTAGAAGGAAGGGTCGTGTATATGTGTATTGTAAGAAGAATCCAAATCATAAGCAGAGACAAGGTTAATTAATATATAAATATTTGAAATGGCAAGAGTAGCAGGAATAGAAATACCAGATCAAAAAAGAGTATGGGTCGCATTGACTCACATTTTTGGTGTTGGTGTTGTAACCGCTAAACAGATCATCGATGAGCTATCAATCCCAGATACGGTTTTCTTAAAAGATTTAAATGAATCACAGTTAGATCAGTTAAGAAAGCATATTGAAGGAAGAATTGAAGTTGAGGGAGAGTTAAGACAGAAGGTATTTAGAAACATCAAAAGGTTGAAGGATATCAAATCATACAGAGGTGTAAGGCATAAGCTTGGACTACCTGTTAGAGGACAGAGAACAAGACATAATGCTCACACAAGAAAGGGTAAAGCACAACCAGTTGGTGGACTTAAGAGAAAATTAGAAAAGACTTAAAAATATGGCAATAGCAGAAAAGAAAACAAAAAAGAGTGCAAAGAGAAATGTACAAAGTGGTATCGTTACCATTGCAGCTACATTTAACAACACTGTAATAACAATTGCTGATGAAGATGGAAATACACTAGTGCAGGGAAGCCCAGCTGTTGTTGGATTCAAAGGATCAAAGAGAAGTACAGCATTTGCAGCAACAAGAGCAGCACAAAATGCAGCTGAAGCAGCAATTAAGAAATATGGACTAAAAGAGGTAAAGATAATAATTAAAGGACCAGGTGCAGGAAGAAATGCAGCTGTTAAGGGAATTGATTCATCTGGAATTAGAGTTACACATCTTGAGGACAGAACACCAATTGCGCATAACGGTTGTAGACCAAGAAAAGCACCAAGGAAATAAAATAAATATACTAATATGGGAAGATATACAGGACCAAAAGGAAAACTAAGCAGACGAGAGGGAGTAAATCTCTTTTTAAAGGGTGCAAGGTCATTTGGAGAAAAGGCTGCAATTGTTAGAAAACCATATGCACCAGGACAACATGGAAATAAGAAGAGAGTTAGACTCTCTCAATATGGTGTTCAACTTAGAGAGAAGCAGAAAGTTAAAAGAATCTATGGACTTAGAGAGAAGCAGTTTGCTTCACTTGTTGATGAAGCTACAAGAGTTGCTAAGGTTAAAAATAGTGATAGAGGTTTAGAGCTTCTAAGACTTCTTGAGATGAGACTTGATAATGTTGTATACCTTCTTGGTATGGCACCATCAAGATCCGCAGCAAGACAGTTCGTAGTTCACAAGCATGTTAAGGTAAATGGAAAAGTATTAAATATCCCATCATACAAACTAAACGTTAAAGATGAGATTGAACTTAAAAAGGCAACTCTAGCGCCAGCAGAAGTACTTGTAACAACACCTGTTTGGGTTGGCAAAGAGAATAGTAAAGGCTTAGTCCTTTCTGAACCATTGAGAGATGATATTGATGAGGGAATTAAAGAAAACCTCATTATAGAGTTCTACTCTAGATAATTTTATTTATACATTAATATGCACGGATTTGAAGATATAACAGTAAAGGTTAAAGAAGATAGTAATATCTTAGGAAGCTTTGAAATAACACCACTTCCAAAAGGATATGGTCATACACTAGCAAACTCACTAAGAAGAATTCTTCTTTCAAGCCTTCCAGGAAGTGCTGTAACAAGCGTAAAGCTTAAGGGAGTAGATCATGAATATTCAACAATCAAGGGAGTTAAAGAGGATGTTGTTGAGATGCTTCTAAATGTAAAGCAGATTAGATTCACAATGGCAACAGACCAACCACAGGTATGTAAGATTAGTGCAAGTGGAAAAACAGTTGTAACAGCAAAGGACATTGAACTTGGAACAGGAGTTGAAGTTACAAACCCAGAGGTTGTAATTGCAACATTAACTGATGCAAAATCAGCTCTAAACATGGAGATTGTTGTTGAAAAAGGAGTTGGATATGTAGAGGCTGATGAAAGTGTTAGAAGTGAAGGAAGACTTCCACTTGATGCAGACTTCTCACCAATCAAATCAGTAAGCTTTGAGGTTGTAGCAGCAAGAAAAGGACAGGTAACAAACCTTGATGGAGTTAATATCGAGATCACAACTGATGGGAGTATCTCTCCAAAAGAGGCACTTCTAACAAGCTCAAAGATTCTTCAAGACTTCTCAGGAAAAGTAATGGTAGCTCTTGGAGTTGCTAAAAAAGAAGTTGAAGCAATGGCAGAGGTTGCAAATACAGCAGTTGTTTCAAGTGAGCAAGCATCAACATCAGAAGATGAGATTAGCAGCTGGAAAGTTGAAGATCTTCCAATCTCTAAAAGATCAAAATCAGGTCTTCTAGCAGGTGGATTTGAGACAGTTGGAGATCTAACAAAGTTGAAAACATCAGACCTTCTAGAACTTCCAGGATTTGGTAACAAGTCTCTAAATGAAGTTGTAGATCTAATGAACCAATATGGAATTGAAATTAAAAGTGAATAATTAGAAAATGTATAAGAGAGTAAACTTAAAAAAATTAGGAAGAAAGAAATCACACAGAGATGCACTGATTAAAAATCAGTTAAGATCTCTTTTCACAAATGGATACCTAACAACAACCTCTGTTAAAGCAAAGGTTCTAAGAGGAAAAGCTCTCAGCCTAATTACAGATATTAAGAAGTCAACTGATGCATACAATCTTCAAAAGAAACTTAATATGGTACTTGGAAGCAGGCAGTTAAGTGAACTGGCAATGACATACTCCAAGAAAGAGGATGCAAAGATCACACTTAGAAAATTTGGCTTTAGAGCAGGAGATAATGCAGAGGTATCAAAAGTTGAGTTAGTTGGATTTGAGAAACCTAAGAAAGAGAAGAGAGTTAAGAAAGAAAAGGTAGAGGCAAAGAAGGTTGTTGAGAAGAAAGAGACAAAGAAAGTTGAAACAAGAAAGCAGAGTGGACTAGGAAGTAAGATAAAGAGCTCCTTTACAGGAAGAAAAGAGAGATCAAGAACTAGATCAGGACTTTAAAATAAATAATAAATATGGTGAAAACAACTTGGACAAACAAAAATGATATTAAAAGAGAATGGCATCTTGTAGATGTATCAGACAAGGTACTTGGAAGAGCCGCAACAAAGATCGCTGCACTTCTAATTGGAAAAGGAAAAGTAAATCAATCTCCAAACCTAGATTGTGGAGACTATGTTGTTGTAATAAACAGTAGCAAGGTAGCCCTAACAAGAAACAAGGAAGTAAAGAAGATGTACTACAGCCACACAGGCTTCCCTGGCGGTTTCAAAGAGCTTAGATTTGATAAGTTGATGGAGAAAGATCCAACAGCACCAATCAAGATGGCAGTGTCTAAGATGCTTCCAATGAACAAGTTAAGAGATGGAATGTTGTTAAGACTCTTTGTATATGCAGACGGAAATCATAAGCATGAGGCTCAAAAGCCACAAGAATATAAATTATAATAGTAAACAGAGTGAAGTATTTTGAAGCAGTAGGAAGAAGAAAAACATCAGTAGCAAGAGTAAGACTATTCGAGGGAAAGAGCACCTCAACAGTTAACGATAAACCATACAGTGAATACTTTGTGGGGGACAATATCCTTAAGGTTGCAGCTCCACTTGGAATTGTAGGACTTGAGAGCAAGATGTACTTCACCGCACAGGTATCAGGTGGTGGAACAACAGGACAGCTTGAAGCAATCCAACTTGGAATTGGAAGAGCACTTCTTAAAAAAGATGAAACTCTTAAACCAGCTCTAAGAAAAGCAGGATTTGTTACAAGAGATCCAAGAATGGTTGAAAGAAAGAAATACAATCTTCGAAAAGCAAGAAAGAAATCACAGTTCTCAAAGCGATAGTCTTCCCCATTTACATTATTTCCCTTTGTATGGATAATGGATATAGATAATTT
>CAYQNB010000061.1:0-1349 GCA_964418805.1 uncultured Candidatus Saccharibacteria bacterium
TCTAACAACAGACTTAACAAACAGTCTTGCAGAAATACTACTAAAACAACTTCCAAAAGGATCAATTGTTGTTGCTGTTATGTTTAAATATAGGGAGAAGTTTCTAAAAAAGAAGAAAGTTATTGAAAAAAGTTGTAAAATAGGCAATAAAGAGTGGAAACTATATATATGGAAAAAGTAATGACAATATTAGATGGAAAGAAAATATCTCAAAAGATTAAAGAGGAACTAAAAGAGAGAGTGGAAAAAGAGGGACTTCAAAATAGAAGACTTGAGATAGTTCTTGTTGGTGATGATTTTGGAAGTGTTAAGTATGTACAGATGAAACAGAAGGCGGCACATTACATCGGAGTTAAGGCAAATATAAATAGATTGGATGCAACCTCTTCAACAGAAAGTATCGTATCTCTAATTAACAGCTTTAATGATAATCCAGATGTGCACGGAATCATGATTCAGCTTCCACTTCCAGAGGGAATAGATAGCAATAAGGTACTTGAAAGTATTAACCCTAAAAAGGATGTTGATGGCCTCACAGCAACGAATCTAGGACTCCTGTACCAAAAAGATAAAAGTGCGATTGCGTCCGCAACACCACTTGGAATTATGAAACTTCTAGATGAATATGATATTGAACTTTCTGGAAAGAATGTTGTAATAATCGGAAGAAGTTCAGTTGTCGGACTACCACTTTGTGCACTTCTTCTTGCAAAAGACGCAACAGTTACAGTTTGTCATAGTAAAACAGAGGATATAAAAGATATTACAAAAAATGCAGATATCCTTGTTACATCAATGGGCAAGGGAAAGAGTGTAGACAGTGAGTGGATAAAAGATGGAGTTATACTAATTGATGTGGGGATTGATGAGGATAGTGATGGGAATATAGTAGGAGATGTAGATTTTGATAGCGTAAAGGAAAAATGTTCATATATAACACCAGTTCCAGGTGGAGTTGGTCCAATGACAGTTGTTTCTCTGTTAGATAGTCTAATTTCAATAGAAGTATAAATGAAGATATTTGCATTAAACCCATCAAAAGCATCACTAAATGATGAATTGATATCTAAGCTTGGAAAGTTTGGAGAGGTAGTATATAAGCACGATATTGTTCCAATCTTAGAAGTAGAAGGGATTACAGATCCAGAGACCGAAAAACTTCTACTAATCTCCCCACTATTCACAGATTGGAAATTAGAGGTAGAAACACTTGAAAAGATACCTAACCTGAAAGCAGTATTTCTAACATCAACCAGTTTCGCTTGGATTGATCTGAAATATTTTAAAGCAAAGAACATACCTGTATTCACAGGCGGAACATACTCAACAAACGCAGTTGCAGAGGGAGC
>CAYQNB010000061.1:1359-4441 GCA_964418805.1 uncultured Candidatus Saccharibacteria bacterium
GGGAGCAGTTCTTCTTGCTATGAATGTCGCAAGAAAGATTCCTCTAATGATTCAAAATGATTGGAAAGTGGATTACTCAAAACATCTAGGTATGGAGATAGCTGGAAAGAGTGCAGGAGTTGTTGGTCTGGGAAATATTGGAAAAAGGGTAGCAGAGATAACAAGTGCAATGGGAATGGATGTGAAGTATTGGTCAAAAAGTAGTAGAGATGAAAAGTATGAATATCTAGAACTTGAAGAGCTTTTCAAAAGCTGTGACATTATCTTTGTAACTGTAGCTTCCAATTCTGAAACTGAAAAACTAATAACTGACGATATGCTTAAATCAATGAAAGAGAAGTCAATCTTCATTAGTATTACACACAAAGTATACAATCATGAACTTCTAAATGAACTAACTACAAGTGGGAAGATCTTTGGATATGGAAATGAAGAGAATGATGAGAAGATACCAGAGATGAGTGGAAATATTTGGACTGGTCTCCCATTCGTTTGGTATACAGAACAATCACTTGAGAGAAATAGGGAGATAATTATTAGTAACTTTGAGAACTTCCTAAAGGGAGATCTAAGTGGTGCACTCAAGAATAATTAGCAGGGAAGTATATAAAAGAAACGCACCCGTTGAATAAACATTGGATGCGTTTCAAGTATTTGAATCTAAGATTGCTCTTAGAAACTCTAACTTTAAAACTAGGTGGAGTTGCCCCCAGATAGCATATTCTGTGTGACGCTCAGAATACCTTAGTAAAACATGAATGCTTCACGAAGGTCAAAAGCACGAGCCATACATGGCTACTAATATCATAATTATATTTATAAGATATGTCAACCAGTTTTCATCTTCATCACTTTTTATGTTAATATCGATATTATGAGATATAAAAACCTAAAGGAATATGACAAAGATATTTTCAATTCAATCTCTCTTGAATCTAAAAGACAGAAAGAGGGAATTGAACTGATAGCATCCGAAAACTATGTATCAGAAGCAGTACTTGATGCAATGGGATCGATACTAACAAACAAATACTCAGAAGGATACTCAAATAAACGATACTATGGTGGGAATACACATATTGATGAGATTGAACTTCTTGCAATTGAAAGAGCAAAGAAACTTTTTGGAGCGCAACATGTAAATGTACAACCATACTCAGGCTCACCAGCAAATCTGGCAGTACATTTTGCATTCCTAGAAGCAGGGGACAAGATCATGGGGATGTCACTAGATGCAGGTGGACACCTCACGCACGGCTTTAAAGTATCAATCTCAGGAAAATACTATGACTCTGTAAACTACGGAGTTGATTCAAACGGATATATCGATTTTAATGATGTCCGAAAGATTGCTCTAGAACACCAACCTAAACTAATCTGGGCAGGATATTCTGCATACTCAAGGGAGATAGATTGGAATGAATTTAGAAAGATTGCAGATGAGGTCGGAGCAATACTTGTTGTTGATATGGCACATATTGCAGGACTTGTTGCCGCAGGTATTCACCCATCTCCAGTTGGTATTGCTGATGTTGTAACAACAACCACACACAAGACCCTAAGAGGCCCAAGAGGAGCCATGATTATGTGCACGCAGGAACATGCAATGAGAATAGATAAGGCAGTGTTTCCTGGTCTTCAGGGAGGCCCACACAATCATACAACTGCAGGTATTGCAGTTGCTCTAAAAGAAGCAAGCACCCCAGAGTTTAAGCAATATTCAAAGCAGGTTGTTAAGAATGCAAAGAGAATGGCAGATGAACTAATTAAAAGAGGTTTTAATATTGTATCTGGTGGAACAGACAACCATCTAATGCTTGTTGATGTAACAAAAATAGATAGTGAGGTGAGTGGTGGTATTGCTTCAGATATATTAGAGAGTGTTAATATAACACTTAACAAAAATGCAATTCCAAATGATCCAAGAAAACCATGGGATCCATCTGGTATTAGAATTGGAACTCCAGCAATAACAACAAGAGGAATGATGGAAGATGATATGGAAACAATATCAAACTTCATATTTAGGGCACTAATTAGTAGGAATGATAAAGTTGAACTAGATAAAGTATTAAAAGAGGTAAAGGATTTCACTAAAGCATTTGAGATTCCTGGGATTAGTTAATTATCAGTTTCTTATTAATTAGATCAAGAATCTTTCTATAATTATCGGAAATTGATATACTCGCATACTAATATAATTATTCTATAAGCTTAGATGCTTGGGGAACGTACTGAAGGTTCGGAATACAAAAATGGTTTTTCGATTGATTTGACTCCATCTCAGGAAAGATTAATATCATATTTATCTTCTACTGGATTACGATGTGTCTCAGTAGAAGAGCTATATGGACCAGTTTATGGTAGTAATATTTGTTATACCCCAAATCATATTACTAATCTAGTTTCAAGAATTAATAGCTCAGAAATAACAGAGATATTGTGTGTTAGAAACTATGGATACTTTCTGCATGATCAACTCCCACATATGGTGGCATTTGAGAGTGAAGAACTCTTTAATCCAGAAAGTGCTCCAATATCTCCTGCTGATATAGGAGTGATTTATGGTGTTCAAGAGGAGAATCTCCCTCTATTTATAATATATGAAGCGATCTATTACAGCGGATCTAAGATTATAACTACTGATGAGATTAGAAAAAAATTGTCTGAGAAAGGTATCAATGTGTGTAATTCTACGATCAGAAAATATATAAGAAATATTAAAAAGCGATTCGGAAAAAATCTAATTATTAACATCCATAACAGAGGGTATATTGTTCCAAATCTTGAATTTATGAAAAGCCTTGCTGAACAAGATGAACTCAGCAGTAATATCTTTTAGTATCTTAAGTTCTTATTACTCAATTCCACACTCCTATCAATCTCCATACTCTGTATTGAATATAGATCGTGAGATATTAGAAGAACTGCACCATTAAAACTATCAATTGCTCTTTCAACAACCTCTTTTGTTTCAATATCTAAATGCTGTGCAGGTTCATCTAGAATGAGGAATTCATATGACCTCTTACTACTACTCTCAGCAAAAAGTGCAAACTTAAGTCTTGCCTGTTGACCTGGT
>CAYQNB010000062.1:0-4313 GCA_964418805.1 uncultured Candidatus Saccharibacteria bacterium
TCTCTTCGATAATTATCTGCTCATCTAATTCTTCCTCACTTTCTTTTTTTTCCCCAATCTCTGTAACTGGTTCTTCCGCAATAGTCTCTTCTTCAATAATGTCTTCTATTATTTCCTCAACTTCTTGCTCACTTTGCGCTTCCTCATCAATGACTTCTTCTTGCTCCTCTTGTTCTTCAACTGGCTCTTCCTCTACAACTTCAACCACTTTCTCTTTTATAGTTACTGATATATATGGAATATGCTCAACAGAACAGTGTGGCAGTTCAAAGTGATTTAAGCAGTTTGTGGACCAGTAGTTCCCTCCAGAGATATATTCATCAACCATTGTTAGTGCAAAACCGTAGTTTGTTTCTGGAACTTGCAGTGAGTTTTTTACAACCTCTGTTAGATCGATCTGTTTCCAAAAAAGATCTTTTGTAATTTGTTGGGAGGAATCGGAAAGAAGTGTGAGTGTGGGGTTTACATTCCAACTAAGTGCTTGCTCACTCCATGTTGAAATTATCTTTTTAACATATATATCGTAGTCTGTTCCATACTTATTCCTGTATTGATATATGTTAAGTGTTGCACTCTCAATGTAATCAACCGAATCAATCTTTTCAAGAATCTGAGCTTGGTTATACTTCATATATATTCTTGTGACCCCGTTGCTTGTTCTATCCCCAAATCCAAGAAGAAGTCTCGAGCCGTTGGAGTAGTCGTGAAAAAACATAATGCTATCAATATAGCTATCCTCAACAATATCAACCCTAACCGTCTCACTTGCGAAAATTGAATGTGAGAAGGTTGAGAGGATGAGTAAGGAGAAAAGTATTGTAAATATCTTTTTCATATATATAGTCCTAAATTTATATCTAGATATATCTTCTCAAACTAAGATGAAATTAATGTGAAATGGGCAGGGGTGTAGTACAATGGAATTAATAAAATAGAAATAAGTAAAAATGAGTAAAAAATCTGTTGTAATTGTCACACTCTTTATCCTCGCAACCTTTTTAATTGGAAACAGTATTATTAAAAATCTACAGTCTAAACAGAGCGAGATCCTAACTGACATGAGTGTTTGTGAGATTGATCCTGGTATAGGACAGTGTGCAAGCAACTTAGCAACTATTGAATCTGACTCACTTTTTATATACTCCACCCTATATTACAACTCAACTGACCCAGCAACTCTCAACATTAAGTGGATATTTGTTCAAGGTGGTGTTGAAAGTATCATTAGTCAACAACAGGAAGATATATACTCTAAAGGATTTCTAACTCTTAAGGCGCAAAAGCCTCTTCCCCTTGATTGGGAGGTTGGAGAGTACAAGATTGTTGTTGAGATTGAAGACTCACAAGAACAGATAACTGCTGAGTTTGAAATTGTGGAATAATCCAATCTTTGATGTATAATCCGAAAGTAAACTAAAAGTTCAAATATGTTTCAATTTCTTTCAAGAATCTTTGATTCAAACGAAAAACAACTAAGAAAGATCTCCCCAACTATTGAGAAGATCAACTCACTTGAGAGTGAGTATAGCAAGCTCTCAGACGAGAAACTCAGAAAGAAAACAGATCAGTTTAGAAAGCTTCTCAATGTAGATCTAAAGGCTGCTAGAAGTGAGTTAAATACACTTGACGATGCAACTCTTTCTGCAAAGCTTGAGAGTGAGAAAGAGGTTTTAAGAGATATCTTGCCTGAGGCTTTTGCAACAATTCGAGAAGCATCTAGAAGAATTACAAATCACAGACATTTTGATGTTCAGATGATGGCAGGATACTATCTTTTTGAAAACAAGATTGTTGAGCTATTCACAGGAGAGGGAAAAACACTTGCTGCTAATATGCCGATGTACCTATATGCCCTAACGGGAAGAGGTGCACACCTTGTTACAGTTAACGACTACTTGGCCAGAAGAGATGCAGAGTGGAACGGTCATATCTTCTCATCCCTTGGACTTTCAGTTGCAGCAATCAACTCTGGAAAGCAGTATAGATTCATAACAGATGAGCAGGCTGTAAAACTCAAGGGTAGTGAGGCAAAGAAGATGATAAAAGAGAGAAAAGAGAGATTTGAGAAAGAGGGAAGGATGAAGTATGACCATATGAGTGGTGTTAACCTAATTGAGTGCACAAAGCGAGAAGCATATGCCTGTGATGTTGTATTTGGAACTAACAACGAGTATGGCTTTGACTATCTCCGAGATAATATGGCGCAAAGTCTAGATGATATTGTACAAGGCTCTCTATACTTCTCAATTGTTGACGAGGCTGACTCAATCTTGGTTGATGAAGCAAGAACCCCACTAATCATCTCAACAAGTGCCGCACCGTCAAATGAGATGTACAAGAAGTTTGCATCTGTTGTTAAATCACTCTCCCCAGCAAACCACTATACAGTTGATGAAAAATCAAATGCAGTTTCTCTTTCTGATGATGGTATTGATGAGGTTGAAAAGATTCTTAAGGTTAAAAATATATATGAAAATGCTCAGTATGCATATCATCTTGAGAATGCACTTAAAGCAAAGGAGCTATACAAGAGAGATGAAGAATATCTTGTTAGAAATGGTGAGATTCTAATTGTAGATGAGTTCACAGGAAGAGCAATGGATGGAAGAAGATATAGTGAGGGACTACACCAAGCAATTGAAGCAAAGGAAGGTGTTGAAGTTAAAAGAGAGAGCAGAACGATGGCAACCGTTACACTTCAAAACTACTTCAGACTATACAAATATCTTTCAGGAATGACAGCAACAGCACTAACGGAAGCAGAGGAGTTTTCAAAGATATATAACCTAGATACTGTTGTAATACCAACAAACAAGCCTGTTGTGCGAAAAGACCACTCTGATGTTGTGTATAGAACAGAGCTTGGCAAATTTAGAGCAATCGTTGAGGATATTAAAAAGCATAATAAAAAAGGACAGCCAATACTTGTGGGAACAACATCAGTTGAGAGATCTGAGGTGCTTTCCTCAATGCTTGAGAAGGAAGGTGTTGTACACAGTGTGTTAAATGCAAAACAGCATGAGATGGAAGCAAGTATTGTTAAGGATGCTGGTCAAAAAGGACAGGTTACAATCGCAACCAACATGGCAGGAAGAGGTACCGATATATCACTTGGTGAAGGTGTTAAAGAGCTTGGTGGACTGTATGTAATCGGTAGTGAAAGACATGAGGCAAGAAGAATTGATAATCAGCTTAGAGGTAGATCTGGAAGACAGGGAGATCCTGGTGAGTCAAGATTCTATGTCTCTTTTGAGGATGAACTAATGAGACTTTTTGGTGGGGATAGTATGCAGGCAATAATGGGAAGAGTTGGTATGGATGATGATATGCCAATCTCAATATCAATACTTGGTAGATCGATTGAGAGTGCACAGAAAAAGGTTGAATCACACAACTATGACATTCGTAAGAATCTTGTTGAGTATGATGATGTCCTAAACAAGCAAAGAGATACAATCTATGATCTTCGAAGAAAGATTCTAAAGAGCATTGAGGTAGGTGAGGTTAAGGTGGATATGAAGTACAAGCTTAAAAAGGATCTTTTAAAGAACTTTGATATCACCTCACTTCAATCAGAGCTAGACGGATTCTCACTCTCTAACCAAGAAAGCTGGGATATTAATCTAAAAGGTTTGGAGATTGTAAGTCATCCAATACTTCTTT
The DNA here is from genome assembly GCA_964418805.1 of uncultured Candidatus Saccharibacteria bacterium. Taxonomy (GTDB): domain Bacteria; phylum Patescibacteriota; class Dojkabacteria; order SC72; family SC72; genus CAYQNB01. The sequence goes on from CAYQNB010000062.1 coordinate 3,664, forward strand.
GGGTTGTTAAAAAGACATTTGATTCAATAAAATACTCAATATCTGCTCAGCTTGAGGATGATATGAAGATAGATAATGTTGAGGAGAGAGCATATGTTGCACACTTCAAGTCAATATTCACAGAAGAGCTGTTAGACAGGTCAGTTAAGGAGATGGGGTATAAGAATCAGATTGAATTCTTTAGATCCCTTAGTGATATTAAAGATCTTGCACAGAAGTTTGATAGGTTGATGCATATTACTTTCATATCCTTTGTCCTACACATACTTGAAACAGGTGTTAAAGAGGCTGTAGAGGTTTGCAAGCTTCTAATTTTGCAGACAGTTGATAACCTATGGATGGAACATCTAGATACGATGACAGACCTTAGAGAGGGAATCTCTCTTAGAAGTATGGCACAAAGAGATCCTCTGGTTGAGTATAAGAATGAGGGTGCAAGAATGTTCCATAATATGCTTGGAAGTATTGATGATGGTATTGTCTCAAGATTCTATAAGGTTAAGCTTGTACAGGCTACAGATGTTAAAGCGCAGGAGGTAAAGGTTGATGTTGATGGTTTAAGAGATAACAGACCGGGTGAAGTATCAAAGCAGGTAACAGTAAAAAATCTAAAGCAGAAGCCGGGTAGGAACGATCCCTGTCCTTGTGGT
>CAYQNB010000063.1:0-3828 GCA_964418805.1 uncultured Candidatus Saccharibacteria bacterium
AAAGATTTTAAAACACAAGTAACAAAAGTTAATGAAATTATTGATGAACCAAAACTTGTAGATTCTGGGAGTAATAAGTTAATGATTCCGTTAGACAGCTTTGCTACATTGGAAAAGGTAAAGCCAGATTATGAGAGGATGATTGAGTATTGTATCAGTTCTAATGTAAAAGGGTTCTATCCATTTGTGAAAGATGAAAGAGAACAAAACTTATTTCATGCAAGACAATTTAATCCTGCTGCCGGAGTTAATGAAGACCCAGTAACTGGTGTTGCTGGTGCTGGATTACTTGAATATTTGCATAGTAAGGAGGAGAGTATTAGGTCAATCACAATTGAACAAGGTCACTTTTTGAACAGATGAATATTCTTGTAGGGGGTTATGCAATTAGTTTTAATCCAGTTTAACGACTAAAATCGTATCGGTTTTTTGTATTGCCAAGAATCCTGCAGATGCTAATATATAGATATCTAATTTGATATCTATATCCATGAAAAGAAACACAGTCATATACCTTCTTCTTGCGCTCTTTCTTTTAGTTGTTGGATATATGTATTGGGATAGTAGGAGGGAAGTTGTAGTTGATGATAGTAAGGGTAATGATACAAATAATTCTGTTGCAATCAATGAAGATGATTTTAAGCTTGAATATGAATATCTGGGTGAAGGAAAGTGGGACTACACTGTAACAGGACAGCTTCCAACACCTTGCTATGAAACCAATCTTGACGCAACTGTTGCTGAAAGTTTTCCTGAACAGGTTACAGTTACATTAGAAATAACTGCACCAGATAATGATGTTGTTTGTGTACAAGTAATTAGAGAATATGAGGAGAGTGCACAGTTTCTTGCAAGTGAGCAAGCAACTGTTAAGTTTGTAGTTGAGAAGTAAGGATTGAATTCTTAATAGATTGAATATAAGATTGAGTTATGGATGAAAATAAAACTGCCAAAACACCAGCATTGCTCATAACACTGTTGATTCTTCTTGCATCGATTGTTGCTTTTGTATACTTCAACCCAACCGCAAAGATGGCACAAGCAAGAAATGAAACAAGAGTGGAAGATCTAGAAGAGATTGTAAACTCAATAACCAAGTACGCAGTTGAGAACAACGGAACACTCCCAGCAGGAATACCAGTATCAGAACAGTGCGAAATGGATGCATATGAGATATGTAGAACCTCTGCATCAAGTTGTGAGGGAAAGGTGGTACTTTCTGACCTAACCAAAGAAGATAAATACCTCAAATCAATACCATCAGATCCTAAATCAAAATCAAACAGCGGAACAGGGTATAACATTGTGCAGAACGAATCGGGTAGGATAACGCTGTGTGCTCCTCTTGCAGAGCTTTCAGTGGATATTAAATACACAAGATAGTGGTGTATAATCAAAATATGCGAGACTTCAAACTAAAGAGATATTCAAAAGATTTTTCTCATACATATGCAATGGGAACATACCCAACACTTGATCTTCTTAAACATATTCCACAAAGAGTTTCAAAGGTACTTCTTAAATCAGATTCACTAAAAAGTGATGGTGTGGAGCAGATAATTGAGCTGTGTGGCGCTAATGATATTGAGTATGAATATAATGATAGGGCAATTGAAAAGTTATCGGTAAAAGAGAATACATACGCTGTTGGAATCTTTGAAAAGTATGAGATGGAGTTGGAAGATGGCAAAGATCACATTGTTCTCGTAAACCCTTCAAATATGGGAAATGTAGGTACAATAATCCGAACTATGGTTGGATTTGGAATGTACAACTTAGCACTAATCAAACCTGCAGTTGATGTCTTTGATCCAATGATTGTTAGATCTGCAATGGGTGCACTTTTTCAGATAAAGGTACAATATTTTGAAAATATAGAGCAATATCGATCAAAATTTAACAACCCCATGTACATGTTCATGTTAGGGGGTTCAAAAAGATTTAACGATATTAAATATCCTTCACCATTTTCACTTGTTTTTGGAAATGAGGGTAGTGGTCTTTCTGATGAGTATAGGCAGATGGGTGAGGTTGTATATATTCCACATAGCAAGGATATCGACTCACTAAACCTTTCTGTTGCAGCCTCAATTGCAATGTATGAGGTAAGAAAGAGTATGTATTAGATATATATAAGTAGATAATGAAAAGAGTATTAATAACAGGTGCTAATTCAGGATTTGGGTATCTAACCGCACTCAAGTTTGCAAGAAAAGGGTGGTATGTATTCGCAACCTCAAGAGATCTTGCAAGCGAGGGCGTTACAAAGATGAACAATATTGCATCAAAAGAGAGATTAAATGTACAGTGGATTCAGCTTGATATCACAGATCCAAAAGAGGTTAAGGATGCAATTAAGAAGTTAGATGGAAACCTAGATGTACTTGTGAATAATGCAGGATATGGACTTGTTGGACCTATGGAAACATTAAAGATGGATGAGATTGAAAAGCAGATGGATACAAACTTTCTTGGCACAGTTAGGATGTGCAAAGCAGTACTTCCAATGATGAGAGAGAAGGGAAGTGGAAAGATAATAAATATCAGCTCTATCTCAGGTTTAGTTCCAGCTCCTATGTATTCAATTTACAGTGCGTCTAAGCATGCACTAGAAGCACTAAGTGAGGCACTTAGATATGAGGTTGCGCAGTTTGGAATATCAGTATCTCTTGTGCAACCTGGCTCATTTAACACATCATTTGGAAAGAATATGAACGGTTTGCAAAAAGAAAGAGTGAAGGACACACCATATAATGAATATGTTAGAAAGCTAAAGAGATTGAGAGGAAAGGTCGACTATAACAAGCTTCTTGGGCCGTTTAGATTTTTAAATGATCCACAAAGGGTTGCTGATAAGATATATGCTGTTGCAAATAGAAGTAATTCCAAACTTAGAAATATTGTAGGTTTAGATGCCCACTTAATTGCTCTGCTTCGAAAGATACTCCCAAGCTCAGTATGGACTTGGACAGTTAGCATGGGAAAGTAGTATAGTAGGGACTGAATTAATATATTAAATATAATTATGCAAGACGCAACAAGAGGACATGGAATACTTGAAAACTTTCTTTCAAACCAAAGAGCAAAGATTGCAAAATCTTTAATCCCAGAAAGTTTGAAGAGAGACTCAATACTTGATATTGGGTGTGGTAGCTACCCAAAATTTCTGCTTTCAATAGATTTTAAAAAGAGATATGGATTTGATCCATCTCTTCCTAAAAATTTTAAGAAGATAGAGGGGATTGAGTTGAAAAGGACATCATTTAAAGGAAAGTTGCCATATAAAACAGGAAGCATGAATGTTGTAACAATGCTTGCAGTTTTTGAGCATATTGAACAGAGCGAATTAGCGTTAATTCTTTCTGAGGCCAGAAGAGTGCTTAAGAAGGGTGGCGTTTTGATAATAACAACACCATGTAAGTGGACTGATAAGTTACTTAGAACGATGGCAAAGATAGGACTTGTTAGCAAAGAAGAGATTGAAGAACATAAAGGTGCATACAATCATAAAGAGATTCTTAGTTACCTAACCAAAGGCGGTTTTAAGAAGAGAGATTGTAAGTTTGGATATTTTGAGATTGTAGCCAATAACTGGGCTCTAGCTCAAAAGAGTTAGAATAGATTGTATTTTACTATCTCTATAATTGCTTTGATTCCATCTGTATATCTAATCTTCTTACCTTGTTCGATGGTTCTTGGTTTGTAGCTAATTGGCATAACTCCCCAGCTCAATCCTTTACCCTTTACCTTATACCTTGCAAGTTTTGCAGTTACCTCTGGTTCTAGTCCAAAGGTTGTTTTTGCTTTCAACTTCTTACCAATCTTTCT
>CAYQNB010000063.1:3838-4253 GCA_964418805.1 uncultured Candidatus Saccharibacteria bacterium
GTTTGTAGCATACCTCCATATCTGGAATAACTGTTCGGATTCTTGGGTATGTGAATATATTGGAGACGAGGCTAACAAGCTTATTGCCTGCATAGAAGGACTTGTACAGGATGTTAACCTTTCTGCCAAATCTATTCCCGTATACAACATCAAGCTCATTTTTAAGCATATGATTTAGAAGTCTTGTTATATCAGTTGGATTGTATTCAAGATCTGCGTCTTGTATTACTACAAAATCACCAACTGTTTTTGCAATTCCACTCTTAACCGCTTGTGTCTTTCCCCCATTTTTAGGTTGTATTATCAATCTAAATTCCTTCTTGCGTGATATGAACTTTTTAACAAGTGAAACTGTATTATCTTTAGAACCATCGTCAACAATGATTACATCTTTCGAAAAACCTTTAGGAAGTTT
>CAYQNB010000064.1:0-4225 GCA_964418805.1 uncultured Candidatus Saccharibacteria bacterium
ATTATATATGGTCTCATCCTATTTCCCTCATTTGCAATTGTGGAAAGAGCTGAGATCACCTGGAGTGGTGTTGCTGAGATGGATTGTCCGAACGCTGTTACAGCAAGGTCTAACTTAGTCCAATATTTATATGGTGTTAGGTATCCTGTGGATTCATCTTGAAGTCCGATTCCAATGAACTTTCCAATTCCAAACTGTTCTAGTTTTGGGTAGTAGTATGGGTGGCCTGTTGCAAGTGCGATTCTCACCATACAGGGGTTGTTTGATTTCTCAAGCATCTCACTTAAGCCAATCTTTCCGTTTGGCTGTTTGTTCCATGTGTATATGGTTGCATCATACACATCTATCTTTCCTGTACTATCATTGCAGATATAGTCTTCCTTAACTTTGCCTGATTCAAGTGCAATTGCAACAGTAATCGGCTTGTGAACAGATCCATACTCATATACATCTGCAACAGCTCTGTTTTTAAATATCCATGGGTCTGTAACTCTCCAATATTCGTTTGGGTTGTAGTCGGGGTAGTTGGCCATTGCAATGATACTTCCTGTATTTGGGTTCATAATTATGACACTTCCACTTTTTGCTTGGTGATATGCAACACCTTCTGCAAGTATCTTTTGAACCTTCTTTTGTATTCCTGGATTAATTGTTAGCTCAAAGCTCTTTCCCTCTCTGGGCAAGATTGGCTCATACTCTGATGTTAATATTACATTTCCATGTGCATCCTTCTCCTCATATGTATATCCTGCTTGTGATGTTAGGTCACCAAAATAGAAGCCTTCAATCCCATACTGTCCAACATCTTTGCCCTCACTATCCTTTCCAATGAAGCCAAGTATGTGAGATGCAAGATCTCCATCTGGATATACTCTTTTCTCCTCTTTTTCGAAGTATAACCCAAACCCTTCTGTTCCACTTCCGAAAATCTGCGCCTGTTCAAGTGCTTTTTTCTTTTCTGAGGATACTCCACTTTTAATCTTAAAATATACCCATCCCTCCTTTAGCTGACTGCTGATCTCTTCCTTTTGCATATTAAGGATTCCTGCAACTGTTGCTACAAACTTTTCACTTTCTTTATCAAACTTCTCTCTTTCAGCAATATCATTGGAAAGTGTCGCATATATTCCCCAAACTGGTTGGTCAACAGCAAGAATCGTTCCATCTGATGTGTAAATTGTTCCTCTGCTTAAGGTCTGTCTTTGTGCTGATATCTGTTGAGTTTTAGCAAGGGAAGCAAACCTATCCCCCTCAAGTATCTGCCATCTGAAGGCCTGTATTAGCACTCCAAACGCAAAAATTGATACAAAGAGTGCAACAGTGTAGAAGTTTAGTCTTTCAAGATTTCGTCCTTTTCCTTTGCTCTCTTTTTGAGCTTTAAAGGTTAATGATGTGTATTTTGCCATTAGTTTTGAGCGTGTACTGATTGATCGCTCACATATACTAGCTGTTTTTTGACACTATTATCAAGTTCAAACTTTTTGCTTGATATATTTTCAAGTACTGCAAGTGAGTTACTACTTGCTAGCTCCTCTTCAAGCTCTCTGTTTTCTTCAATTAGAAGCTCTTTTTCTGTGTTAAATGATTGAAGTTGTGAGCCAAGTGGTGAGAGGATGGAATTAATTGTTAGCTGTGTTGCACAAAAGAGTATTAGGGAAGTTACAAAGAATATCATTACAAGATTCTTCGAACTACTACTTCTGTTCATTCTATTTCTAATCTGTCTTCTGGCTCTGTTCATATTTTTTCTAATATATTTAATTTTGCCGATCTACTTCTATTATTCTTTTCTAGCTCTTCCTTGCTTGCAGATATCTGGTTTCCCAGTATCTTTGCAACTGCTTCAGACTCTTTTGATTTAAAGAAGTCTGTTACGATTCTCTGCTCTAGTGAGTGGAATGTGATTACACATAGTCTTCCACCAGAAAGAAGAATCTCAAAAGCTCCATCTAATCCATCTTTTAATGAATTGAGTTCATCATTTACTGCTATGCGCAGGGCCTGAAAGACCCTGCGAGCAGGATGATGGCTGTCCTCTCTACGCAAAGTTGCCGGTACAACTCTGTAGATAAGGCTTGTGAGTTCTCCTGTGGTACTGATATTTGGATACTCTTTGATAACTTTGGCAATCATTCTTGCATGTCTCTCCTCTCCATACTTTCTAAAGAGTGTTTCAAGCTCTCTTGCGGTTAGTACTTTTAGAAGATCGGATGCTTTAACTGAAAGTTGCTCATCCATTCTCATATCAAGATCTTCATCGTTGTTGTAGCTAAAGCCTCTTCCTTTCTCCTCTAGCTGTCTTGATGAGAGTCCAATATCCATCAGAATACCGTCTGCCTTTACATTAAGTGTCGAGATCTTTGAGAAATTCATCTTTATAATCTCCCAGTTTCCATTTGAGATCTCAGTGCTGTATTTCTCATTAACATACTTAATTGCGCTACTATCTTGATCAAGTCCAATCAGTTTTCCTTTCTCTGAAAGTTTTTTGTATATCTCTATACTGTGACCTGCTTCTCCTAGTGTTGCATCAATATATGTGCCTTCTGGCTTAATGTTTAGAGCGTCTATAGATTCTTGGAGCAGTACTGGTATGTGATATGATTTCATATTTATTCGTTACTCATTTTGGATATCTCTTTTGCAATTCTCTCTCCATTCTTTTGAAGATATTGCACTCTTGTTTCCCATTCCTTTGCGTCCCAAATCTCTACCCAATTAACAAGTCCAATAAATACAACCTCTTTTTGAAGTTTTGCATGTTCAAAAAGTGATTTTGGTATTACAAATCTCCCTTGAGAGTCTGTTTTTACCTCTATCGCACTACCGACTAAGAACCTACTTGTATCTCTGATGCTTTTATTTATAAAAGAGCCACCTACAACCTCTCCTGCGATCCTTTCCCACATTCCTTTGTTTACTAAAACCAATGTATTTTCATAACCCCTTGTGAGAATAAGATCTTTTCCAAGTTCTTTTCTCAATCTGTTTGGTAGTGATACTCTCTTTTTCTCTCCAATTTTACCTGTGAACTCTCCTATAACCATGTTCGAACTATATCATAATTCACCACATCTCACCACTACCTGCCACTAATGTATCACTCTGATATATATGCGTCAAGAGTAAAATACTACAAGCTCGTTATTATGTAGTATTTATTCTGATATAATCAGTTTGTGGAAGTAATATTGCTTGGAAAAAAGATAAACTATGAAGTACTAGGGTCTGGAACCCCTATACTTTTTCTACATGGATGGGGAGGCAACAATGAAAGCCTTAAAAACCTTGCACTCTCATACTCTGATAACTATGCTTGTCATCTAATAGATCTTCCTGGTTTTGGAAGCAGTGATAAACCTGAGAATGATTGGGGAGTTGATCAGTATGCAGATGTAATTAGAAGGTATATTTTAGAGCTAAATCTCTCTCCAGCAATATGTATGGCACATTCATTTGGTGGTACTGTTGCATTAAAACTTGCATGTACTGATAGTGATCTGTTTAGAAAGCTTGTTCTTTTTGCTCCATCTTTCCACAGACCAAATGCAGCAGCAAGCAAGAGATATGATATTGGTTTTTTGAAAAAGGGTTTGCTTTTTCCAATTAGAAAGCTTCTGTATAAAATACTGTATCCAAACTCCGATGCAGTGAGGTTTAAGCATCTGGAGGGTGTTTTCAGAAGTATCGTTAATACTGATCTAAGGGATGATGTTAAGGATATTAAGTGTGAGTCCTTAATTATGTGGGGAAGCGATGATATATATGTGCCTCTTAATGATGCATATATTCTAAATGAGAGTATTAAAGAGAGTTCATTGAAGATCTTTGATGGTGTTGGCCATGAACTTCCTGTGTACTATCCAAATCTTGTGGTTAATGACATTAATTCATTTTTAAAGGCATAGTATGGATATATTTGCATTAACAATTTTAACTCTTGCTATCCTCTTCTCACTAATCACATCGATCCCACATATCTTGCAGTTTCAGATTGCAGAGTATCTTTTGTACAGGATAGGTGCAATGGTGAGGGATTCTTCCCTTCTTAAGGTGATTCTTCCATATCGTTTTCAACTTCCTGCAAAAAGTATTAGAAATCTAATTATCTTTCTAACGCTTCTAACATTCCAGTCCCTACTTGCTTTCGCCCTATACTTTCAGGCTGAGATATCAATCATCTCATCTATATATGTATTCCTTCTCTTCTATATCTCTGGAAAAT
>CAYQNB010000065.1:0-4213 GCA_964418805.1 uncultured Candidatus Saccharibacteria bacterium
CTCAGATAATCTCATCTCATCTAAATGGACCACTTGTCTTTGCCCTTAGTGGAGAGCTAGGTGCTGGAAAGACGCAGTTCACAAAAGGAATTGGAGAAAGTCTAAATGTCGTTGATATTGTGAACTCTCCAACATATACAATAATTAACGAGTACCTGTATAAAGATGGAGAGATTGATAGAAAGTTAGTACATATGGATACCTGGAGAATATCAGATAGTACTGAGTTTGAAAGATCAGGATTAAAAGAATACCTTCAAACAACTGATATTGTTGTAATTGAGTGGGCTGACAAATACTACCATGACATCGAAGATCTTGTTAAAGAAAATGGTGGGAAAGTTGTACAGATAACGATTGAATATATTTCACAGGAAAAAAGAAAGATAAAGGTATATGAAAAATAATACAAAGATTGTTGCAATCGATACAAGCTGTGATGAGACATCAGTTGCAGTAACAGAAGATAGAAAAATCCTTTCATCTGTTAGAAGTACACAGGTTGAGCTTCACGCACAATATGGTGGAGTTGTTCCAATGATTGCAAAAAGAGCACATGAGGAGAATATTAAAGGTGTGTATGAGCAAGCAATGAAGAAGGCTAAAATTAGTATTGAGGATATCGATGCAGTTGCTGTGACAATTGGACCTGGTCTTGCAATCGATCTAGAGGTCGGTATTAAATTTGCAAAAGAACTTGCACTTGAAAACAGAAAACCTCTCATCACTGTTAACCATATGGAAGGACATCTTCTCTCAGCCCTTTCACTAAATTCAAAAGGCATTGGATTGGTATCAGATAAGCAGATGAGTGAGATATTTCCAGCGCTGGCACTTCTTGTCTCAGGAAAGCATACTGAGCTTGTACTAGTTAAAGAGGTTGGTTTGTATGAAAAGATTGGTCAAACATTAGATGATGCAGCAGGTGAGGCGTTTGATAAGGTGGGTAGGATGTTGAACTTTGGATATCCAGGTGGTCCAATAGTCTCAGAGTTTGCAAAAAAGGGTAAGGTTGGTGTAATTGATCTTCCAATTCCGATGGAAAAATCAGGTGATCTAAACTTCAGCTACTCCGGACTTAAAACAGCCTGCTTGTACAAGCTTAAAGACCTAAGAGAGAGTGGTATACCAGAGAAGGGATGGATATATGATTTTTGTAGAAGTTTTGTTGAGAGTATCACACAGAGTCTAAAGATTAAGCTTCTAAGTGCTTTACAGCAATACCCAGATGTTAAAAGTGTATTTGTTGGTGGTGGAGTATTTAGTAGTGAGTATATATTAAGAGAGATAGGTAAGAGTGCAAAAAAGGAGAAGTTAAATTACCTATACCCTAAAAAAGAATTTAGAAATGATAATGCGGGGATGATTGGTATTGCTGGATACTACAACTATATTCAAAAGAGAAATATATTTACAAAAAAGGAAGATATATTAAAGATAGATAGGGATCCTAGATTAAGTCTGTAATTTCTGCTCAATCTCTAACAACCTATTATATTTAGCTAGTCTTTCTCCTCTGTCTGGACCGCCAAACTTACTCTGATCTGCATATGTACCAACAACTAGATCTGCAATCATATCATCATTTGTCTCTCCACCTCTGTGTGATATAACTGCGGAAAATCCAGCTTGCTCACTCATCTTAATTGCATCTAGTGTTTCTGAAACTGTACCGATCTGATTTAGTTTGATTAGGACTGAGTTAACAGCTTTTAGATCAATCGCTTTTTGAATTCTTTTTGTATTTGTTGTGAGAAGATCATCTCCAACAACCTGATATTTTTTTCCAAGTGTATCCATGAACTTCTTCCAACCTGCCCAATCTTCCTGATCAAATGGATCTTCAATTGAATACATTGGATATTTTGCATACCACTCTGTTTGAAGTTTTAGAAACTCATCTGTATCAAGAGAGAGCTTTTCTCTTTTTAGATTATATTTCTTTGTTTTAGAATCGTAGAACTCTGATGTGGCTGCATCAATTGCAAGTTTGAAATCTACATCTGGCTTATACCCAGCTCTCTCAATGCCAAGAAGTATAATCTCAAATGCCTCCTCGTTTGATTTAATCTCTCTTGGAGCATATGCACCTTCAAAACCTACAGTTGCGCTGTAGTCTTTTTCAAGCAAGATATCGTGTATTGCATGAAAGATCTCTGTGCCAGCTCTCAAACCTTCCTTGAAGTTTGGAAATGTTTTAGATTGTGGCATAACCATATATTCTTGGAAATCAGTTGCCCAGTTTCCATGTGCACCACCTTCCATAACAAGTATCTGAGGTGTTGGAAGCTTGAGAAGTTTCTTTGAATATTTAGAACCGTAGTATAGTTTGGCAAAGTATTCGTAAAGAGGAATTCCTTCATTTATTGCTAGTGCTCTGCACACTGCCATTGATACTGAGAGAATTGAGTTGCCACCAAGTTTACTTTTGAGCTCTGTACCATCAAGTTCAATTAGAAGGTTATCAAGCTCTCTAATATCTGAAAAACTCTTTCCAACTATTACTTTTGCAATATCGTTATTAACAACATCAACTGCTTTAAGTACACCTTTCCCCTTATATCTTCCCTTATCCCCATCTCTAAGTTCAAGCACTTCGGTTTCACCTGTTGAGGCACCCGATGGTACTTCTCCTTTGGTTATTATCCCATTGCTTGTTTCAACTATGGTTGAGATTGTTGGATATCCTCTTGAATCAAGAATCTCTCTTGCTTTAACGCTTTTAATCTTCATGGCAGTGGTAGCTAGGTTTTACTTATTTATATCAATTAGAAATGATGAATCACTTCCACTCATAACTTCAGGAAGTATTCCGTTCCACTTTTCGATGTATAGTTTCTGGATTAGCTCTTTACTTAGAGTTTGTTGTTGAAGTCTTTGTGCTTCAGCCTCACCCTGTGCTTTTGTAATGAGAGCTTTCTTTCTGAACTCTTCCTGAGTCGCTTTGTTTTCCTCTGTTGCAATCTTTTCATTTTCAATCTGCTTTTGCTCAACTGCTGATACATAGTCTTCTTGGAAGTTGATTGATCTAATACCAAATTCATCAAGTATTATTCCGTTTTCTGTAAAAAGTGGTTCAAGTTTCTCAGCAATCTTTTCTGAAACCTCTTGAACATTTCCTGTGTATAGGTCTATTGCTGCATAGTTTCTAGGTATGTTTCTTGCCCAAATTCTAGAATCAGTCTTAACTATCTTCTCAACAACTTCTTGCTCAGTCCCAAGTCTTTCTGCAACCTCTTTTACAGTCTTTGGATCAATTGAGAAACGAACTGTGAATCTGACAGATATCTGTTGTCCATCTTTAGTAGTGGTATCAACGGCATAGTCTTGGTAGTCGGCATTTGATTGATTATTTCCAACAATATCACTAGATACTGTCTCATATATGATTTTCTGTGTTCTGTATATAAGTACCTTGTCCACAAATGGTATTTTCACATGTAGTCCTGGGTTTGCTGGTTCTCCCACAATCTTTCCAAATCTTGTTACAACACCAATTGTTCCATATTGTATGGAGTATAGGGTGGAGGAGAGAAGTAGTCCTGCAAGTATTAGTATTGTAAAGAGGTATGATCCTCTCTTAACTGTCTGAGGGGAAATTGTTGGTGTCGACATATTTATTCTATTTATCTTAACTCCTACATTGTTGCATTTTTAAGAGATAGATTTCAAGTACAATTGTTTAAAAGAAAGGAGTTTGATAAAATCCTTGTTGTAATGCCGAGGTGGTGAAATTGGCAGACACGCTACCTTGAGGTGGTAGTGGGCTTTACCGCCCTTGCAGGTTCAAGTCCTGTCCTCGGCACCATTGTTTCTGATATAATACAAAAGTTTAGGACGATTAGCTCAGCTGGTTAGAGCATCTCGTTTACACCGAGAGGGTCGCAGGTTCGAATCCTGCATCGTCCACCATATCCCAATTTTTCTATAGATTATATGTTAAACGAGACTGCGTCTCCTTTTGAAAAGGTCCTTCTTAAACCTGAAAGTCAGCAATTGGATCCAGACTTTCTTCGCTATTTTAATGCTCATATGAGATATGCATTTAGTATCATTGGTCCACAAAGTCCAATTGGTGGTAGGGAACACACACACAGAAGATTCATATGGTGTACCATGCGAACAAGTATTGGAGATGTAACCTTTAAGCATTTATTTGATAGGTGGGATAATCCTTGGTTTGTAAATGAGATACCTCATGACTTTCCAAGCC
>CAYQNB010000066.1:0-4155 GCA_964418805.1 uncultured Candidatus Saccharibacteria bacterium
TGTTGTTAAGGATGTTGAGATGAAGATATCTGTAATACTTTCTCAGATGGAAAAAAGAGGAATTGTAGTGGATATAAAGAGGTTAGAAGTACTTGAAAAAGAGATTTCAAAGACAATCTCTGGATTAGAAAAGAAGATATATGAGAGTATCGGTCATGAATTCAATATTAACTCTCCCAAACAGCTTTCTGACGTGCTTTTCATTGAACTTGGTCTTCCAACAGGGATCGGAAAGGGTGCTAAATCAACACGAGAAGAGGTTTTGGAACAGTTGAAAGGTGTGCATCCAATTGTTGAGCATGTTTTGGAGTATAGGGAGGTGAACAAGCTAATGGGGACATACATTTCACCTTTCTTGGAGATGATTAAGAGTGCAAAGGAGAAAACTGGTGAATATGTCATTAATACTGATTTTAAGCAGATGGGTGCATCATCTGGTAGATTCTCATCAATCAATCCAAATATGCAAAATATCCCTGCAAGAGGGCAATATGCAAAAAAGATTCGAGAGGTCTTCATTGCAAGAGAGGGTTTTAAGCTTCTTTCTGCCGACTATTCTCAGATCGAATTTAGAATCATGGCAGATATATCAGAAGATCCTGCACTTCTTTCAGACTTCAAGAATGGAAAAGATATACATAGTAGTACTGCAATGAGGATTTTGGATAAAAACGAGATCAGTTCAGACGAAAGATCACTTGGAAAGACAATGAATTTTGCAATACTTTTTGGTCAGAGTGCATTTGGTCTTTCAAAACTTCTAAATGTTCCAAGACAGGTCGCTCAGCAATATATTGATGAATATTTTAAGGAGTATGAGGGGGTTAGGGAGTATATTAAGGATGCTGAGAAAACAGCCTTGGAGAAGGGATTCGCGCAGACAATGTTTGGAAGAACAAGGCATATATCAGGTCTCACATCTAGAAACTTCAACGTGAGAGCTGGTGCCCTTCGAGAGGCTATTAATATGCCAATTCAGGGTGGGGAAGCGGATATAATGAGGCTTGCAATGATTGTGATATCAGAGTTAATTGAGAAAAAATACAAAGAGAAAGCATATATGATCTTGCAGATACATGATGAGATACTGTTTGAGGTGCAGCAGGGGTGTGTAGAAGAGTTTAAAAAGGAGATTGAGGGTATAATGAGGGGGGTTGTTAATTTAAAGGTTCCTTTGGATGTAAATACATCTGTGGGAGATAACTGGGCACAGTTGAAGTAATGAAGTTTAAAGACTTTTCACAAAAACTTGAAAGCATTGAAGGGATATCATCAAGAAATGATATGACTAGCGAACTTGTGCAGATGTACAGCGAACTTTCGCTTGATGAGGTGTCGGTCGTCTCATATCTTCTAGAGGGAAGAGTTGCTCCATATTTCATGAGTTCGGAGTACAATATGTCAGAGAAGGGCATTCTGAAAGTCCTTTCCACATACACTTCTGATGATGTTGTGGCTCTTCGTTCAAATATGGGAGATATTGGATTGGTTGCGCAAAAGATTGTTAATAATTCCGGAAGTTTTTCTGTTTTAGATATATATGAAAAACTTTGGGATATTGTTAATACGACAGGAAGTGGGTCAGCTGAGAGGAAGTTGAATATAATTTCAACACTTTTTTCTCAGATGAGTTCAATTGAAGCAAAATATCTTTGTAGGATTGTTAGCGGAAACTTAAGGCTTGGCGCCAGTGTTAAAACACTTCTTGATGTCTTTTCAATCCATCTATACTGCGATAAGAGTGGAAGAAAGATTTTGGACAGTGCATATGGTGTAACTTGTGATATCGGATATATTGCAACGTTAGTATATGGAAAAGATGCAGTCAAGAAGCTTGAAAATATCTCCCCAACTGTTGGTGTGCCAATACTCTCAAGACTTGTTGAGAGGGTGGGTAGTTTTGAAGAGACCTTTGAAAGACTTGGAGAGTCCTTTCTAGTTCAGCCTAAGTTTGATGGTTTGAGATGTCAGATACATTTTGACTCGAATGGTTTCTCTCACTCATATGATGGGAGAGTTTGGAGTGGAAAGCTTGTTAAAGAGGGCAGTCTTGGGATGTTTGGTGGTTCTGAATCAAAAGTTCGTCTTTTCACAAGAAATCTAGAGGATGTCACTGAGAGTTTCCCTGAGATTGTGCAGGCAGCCTCAAAACTTTCGTGTGAGAGCGCTGTGATTGATAGTGAGGTGATCGGTTGGGACTATGAAAAATCGGTATTCAAGACATATCAAGAAACCATGACCAGAAGAAGAAAGTATGATGTTTCTAGCAGAAGAGAGGATATGCCTGTGAGAGCTTTTGCCTTTGACATAATGTATCTAAATGGAGAGTCACTTCTAACTGTGGATACAAGGGATAGGGTGGAGAGTTTGAAGCAACTAATTGATGAAAATGGCGTCGTTGCGCTCTCTGAGAATGTTGTGGTTAAGGATATTAATGCATTGAATGTGGTTTTTGATAGGTGGGTTGAAAGTGGATTGGAAGGATTAATTGCAAAGCAGTTTGGTGGCGGATATCTGCCTGGTGTTAGAAACTTTGAGTGGATTAAGCTTAAAAAGTCTATGAGAAAGGGACTTGTTGATTCTGTTGATCTTGTGATTCTTGGATATTACAAGGGTTCTGGATCAAGATCAAAGTTTGGAATCGGTGCAATATTGGGTGGAGTGTACAATTCTTCTACTCACCAATTTGAATCTGTTTGCAAAATTGGAACAGGCTTAACAGATGCTTTGCTAGAGACAATTTCTAAGAGGCTGGATGGTATAAGTGTGAAGGATCTTCCTAAAAATGTAATCGTTTCTGACAATCTAATACCTGATGTTTGGGTTAATCCATCAATTGTTGTGTCTGTTGAGGCAGATGAGATTACAAAGGCTGATGTAAAGGGGAAAGTGAAGCCTGCTGGCGGTCTATCTCTTCGATTTCCAAGGTTAATTGAGTTTGATAGGGATAAGAGGCCTGAGGATTGTACAAGCGTTAATGAACTTGCTACAATGTATAAATTGAGTAGTAAGTAATATCGTTTTTTTATAAATTGAAGCGGAAATCAAAAAGAAAAAGTTTAGACTTCAAGTTTGTTTTAACAGTTATTTTTTGGCTCTCACTAATTTCCACCCTTTACTATTTAGATAGAAGCTCCCAAGCACCAAGTGATGTTGATGCTGGAAGCTTTGTAACTGTTACTGAAAAGTGTAGTTATGGAAAGGCTGGTGTGTTCAGATTGAATAAGGCTTTTTCTGTTATTTCAGGCAAGACAGTTCAGGGTAGGGGGTGTCCTGCAACAAAGCTTGGAACTGGTGGGAAGAAATATGCTCTAGATGCATCAATTACATCATGTGATGATTGCACAAAGAAAAAAGCCTCTGTTACAGTATATGTTAGAAATTCTAAGGGTCTTGTGAGTGTTGGAAAGATGTCTGGAAAGAACACGGTTGCGGTTGGTGGAGCGACTGCAAAATTCCCCTTTGTATACTACTGGAAATAGCTGACAAAACCTCTTGCATTATACTTTCGTTTTACATATAATATGCCACTAGAGTTTGGGATATAAATCAGGATTCCTCTTAGATTCTTCTAACGAATTCCGAGTTGAAAATGAGTTTTTCTGTTGACGCAGCGGGTATTTTGTTGTATATAGATATGCCGAAATAATCGGATTAGCTCGTTGAAAATTAAAGAGTGGTAGGAAGTCTGTAATTCAGACTTTCTAGTAGCGAACTAACTTTAGTTCGTGTGCAAAAAAGTCCAAATCAATTCATTAAATCCATAGAGTCGCGTCTATGGTCGTATTAATCTGTTAGATTAATATGTCAGCGTTTTCAATGAGAGTTTGATCATAGCTCAGGATGAACGTTGGCGGTGTGCCTAAGGTATGCAAGTCGAACGATCACTTGATTCTTTGAAACTTCGGTCGATGAGAGTCTCTGTGATAGTGGCAAACGGGTGAGTAACACGTGGATAATCTGCCTCGAAGTCGGGAACAGCTCTCCGAAAGGAGGGGTAATACTCGATAGTCTAAACTTAACTCATGTTTCGTTTAGTAAAACTCCGGTGCTTCGAGAAGAGTCCGCGTCCTATCAGCTTGTTGGTAAGGTAATGGCTTACCAAGGCTAAGACGGGTAGCTGGCGTGAGAGCGCGGTCAGCCACAATGGAACTG
>CAYQNB010000067.1:0-4089 GCA_964418805.1 uncultured Candidatus Saccharibacteria bacterium
GATTAGCTCAGCTGGTTAGAGCACTACAATGACACTGTAGGGGTCACAGGTTCGAGTCCTGTATCGCCCACCAATTTTTGTGATAAAATGCGGTATGATACTAAAGAAAGAACTACTTTCTAAACTCGGCAAACTTTCACAGACGACAAACATTTCCAACTCTCTAAAAATCGCTGAGACCCAACATAAAGGGCAGTTAAGGGATAATGGTAATCATTATTTAGAAGATCATATATATCCAATTACTTTAGCTGTTCTTGAAAGATATAAAGATAGTGAATTATTAGAACCACTTATATGTACTGCAATACTCCACGACGTTTTAGAAGATACAGACTTTTCTGAAAAAGAGATGGTTAGCTTAGTGGGAGAAGAGATAACAGAGGCAGTTAAAGTATTATCTAAATCCGAAAGTGAGAAGTCATCAGGAATGTCTCAAGAGATTAAGATGGAAAATAATAGAAAATATCTTCAAAGAGTTTCAAACGCTCCAATTATTCCTAAAATAGTTAAGATGGAGGATAGAATACAGAATCTTTCATGCATTACTAAAGATTCCTTCAAACTTAAACCTGAAAAGTATAAAAGGTATGTATACGAAACAAGAGAATTATTTGTTCCAATCGCCAAGAAACTAAATGGCTATTCATACTACGAAGATTTGCTAGAATCAGAATGCAAGAGAGTTGAGGAATTATTTGAAAGAATGTATAAAGCTATAATTATTGGAACCTCACTCTCTGGTAAAACAACTGTTGTAAGATATCTTCGACAAACCACAGCATATAAAGTCTCAGAGATAGATGAAGAGCTAACTACTTTGAACGGCGGAACCTTCCCAATGGATGCGAATCATAAAAACAAGGTATTATTCCCTGAAATCCTTAAGAATCTTTCTACACAGTCAGAGATACTGTTTTTTACAAACGCTTGGTATTTCGAACCTAAAGATCTCAAAAAGCTAAAGAGAGATTGTTTTAAAATATTACAGTTATCTACAAGTATGGATATTCTTCTAGCACGAAATAAAGAAAGGATTAAAACTGGATATGAAGATATGACAAAATATCTTGATGATATGCTTGAATATCAGAAAGAGATCTATGATTTAGGACTTGTTGATTCAGTTATAGATGCGAAACAACAAATTGAAAAAGTCACATCAGATATACTTCAAGCAATACAAGAAAACTAATCTCTTAAGGCCTTAGTGTTCCTGCAAATACCTGCCATGCTAATAGAGACTTAGCAACAAGACTTAGTATTATGTATACCTTTTCTCCATATAGATACTCTTTCCAGGGACCAACCTTTTTATATTGTAAGTACATATTAACAGCAAAACTATTAAAGAATATAAATATACTTACATATATCCAATATACAAAGTCAGGAATATTACCACCACCAAACTTAGTTGCACCCCAAACATATATTCCAAATACAACCCATGGAAGGACACCAGCTATACAACCGAGAATATAAGTATACCAATCAACCTTTCCTTTTCCATTATTATACTTCTCCATTGCAAGACCAAGAAGATTCATTAGAGCATCAAGACCAAATATCATTACAAGACTAGCTAGATCATATATACCTGAAAGAAAACTGATCGCTAGCATCATTACACTTGCACTAAGAGAATATTCAATCCACCTAACTCTGTTAATACCACTTTGCAAATCACTCTCATATCTCTTTCTATATACGGTTGAGATGAAGAGATGTGCAATTGAACTCATTAGAAAGAATGCAACAACAAACCAAGCGAGATTAACCTCACCAATCTTTTCAACAGCAGGTACAAGAGTTTGTAGTGCTGTATCAAATTTCAAATACCCAACTGTAATTGGTACAACTCCTTTTTCAGGATCACTTAACATCCATACTGCTATTGCTTGTATGAAGTGCAAACCGCCCATTACAAGATTAAAGGTGCGTAGTGATTTCAGTCTGTCTTGCATATACTCAAAGGATAATCTTATATTCTAAAAATAACACATCTAGTTAAGTTGTCAAAGGGGACACGTAAGTTCTAAAACACCACCCTGATATTTCTTTGGTATAATTGAGATATGAAAAAAGATTCTCAAAACAATAAAACTGATGTTTCTGATCGGGGGAAGACAGTTGAAAAACTGGAGAAAGCATACAAAGGTGAATATGGAAAATATATGTTCTACGGTGGCCAAGTCTTTGTATTTCTTGATGGCAATATTGTAAATAAGACATTATTAATACAATCTAAAGAACCAAAAACACATTTTGACAGACCATATCTTAAGTTCAATGCAAAACCAGTATATGAAAATGACAGTGAACAGGATCTTGAAGAAACAATCTCAGGATTTAAAGAGGAGTATGAGTGGTTTGTACAGACATTTAAAGATGTTCCAGGGATATCAATTCCAGAGGAGAGATATAGTATCTGCAACGACCCGATGGGAAGCGAGAACAAAACAGTATTAATATCAACTGAATATATACCAAACATTAAGGGAGATATTTTTAGGATAAAACCTAAAATACTGCACAAATTCATCATGGAAGACGAGGAGTTTAAGCAGAGCTTAATCTCTCTAGTTAGAATTTTCTTAAGCCTTTCCAAACAGGACATATATCCTGACTATATCGGTGCAGACAACATTGCTATATATCTAATAGACAAAAAACCAAGAATCGCTCTAATTGATCCACATATTGTTTGGGTGGGAAAAGAGTGCAACGAACTGGTCTCAGGAAGACTGAAAAGAGCAACAGATAGATTTAAAAGATTCATTGAAAATCCTGAGGATTATGAAAGTATTGTATATCTCACTTCAGAAGGATTGATGTAGATTTAGAGTGCGCCATTGTATCTTTTACCCTTAGATTTTGTTTAGAACTAGAAGTGGATCCTCTCTTATACTAATGACTGAATCTGGGCCATAATTAATACTATCACTTGAATCGCTTAACAGTTGCGTCAATATTGTTTCAGATGCCTCCGTTATCGGATTATTAATATCGGCGATTAAATATTTACCATTCTGATACACCAGAGCAATGTGATGATTAATTTCATCTCCATCTTCAAGAACAACGCTAGGAAGCATTATGACACTGCCATCTCTTACACTTTGCAAAATACCACCCGCATCTCTTTCAATTCTGTGTCTAAAAGAAATACTAACTTGCAAGCCCAATGTCGCAAATTGGTCGTTCAGATATTCCATTAAACTGTAACCAAATCCCTTGTTAATCCATTTAATAACTGTTGTTCCACCACTATCAAAATACAAAATAGGGGGAAGATCATTTGCTGCTGCAATTGTACCAAGTGTGGTATCTTGAATTTCAGGAGAGATTAGAGCATTAACTTTTCCATAAAACTCTTCTTCAGTTAGCTCAGGACAAAGTGTGACAATTGCCGCCGCCAAAGCATATATCGAACAACCGTTTGTTGCCGTAATAGCCTTCTTTTCGAGCATTTTGTTAACATTAAGTTCAGCAAGATCCATGTGTGATTATATCATTCAATAGTGAAATCAGTTTCACTAGATTTATCATCACCTAGTAGATATCATTCGGTTGTAATTTTAAAACCTTGATATATGTCAAACCTTCATAATATTCAGATGCTAATTCTAAGAGAACTCCTCTTTAATCCAAACTCAAAATTCACAGATCTAAACATCGAAGGACTCTCATCCGATCACTTCTCATATCACATCAATACACTAATTGAGATGAAGCTGGTTAAGAAGGAGAAGCTTAGATACTCGCTAACTGTAAAGGGAAAGGAATATGCAAATCAGATGGATACAGAAGAAGGAGTGATTGAGAAACAACCAAAGATTGCTGTGATGATAGTTGGCATGAAAATGGAGAAAGGCAAGAAACTCCTTCTTCTGCAAGAAAGAACAAAAGAACCATACTTTGGTTATAAAGGATTCATAACAGGAAAGATCAGGTTTGGAGAGAAAGTTATAGAAACAGCAGCACGAGAGTTAAGAGAGGAAACAGGACTTGAATGTACAGATTTTAAAATCAAAAGAATTGTACATAACTTAGTTAGGTTAGAAGATACAGGAGAATTGCTTGAGG
>CAYQNB010000068.1:0-3954 GCA_964418805.1 uncultured Candidatus Saccharibacteria bacterium
GACCTAATTGATACAAGGTAGTATATTCTTAGCAGTTGAATTCTTTAAGTGCTAATATGCATATATCGCAAAGACAAAAAGAAATACTAATGGCAATCATCGAGGAATTTATGACCTCTGCAACAGAGGTTGGATCGACACACCTTGTTGAAAATCACGATTTAGGAGTTAGCAGTGCAACAATTCGAAGTGAGATGGTTCGGTTGATGGATGAAGGATTCTTAGAAAAGAGCCACATATCATCGGGAAGACTCCCAACAGACCAAGCAATTAGATTGTATGTAAAAGAGATTGTAGGAGATAAGGGGCTTTCTGCAGTTGATGCTGTTAAGATTAGACAGGGAATATTTAGTGTGCGATTCTCACCAGAACAACTAATCACAGCCATACTCCAAAGACTTGTTGAAGATACAAATTCAACAGCATTCCTTCTAACAGATGACTCCACAAGATATTTTGGAGCCTCCTCACTCATGCAATTTGATGAACTTAGAAACCTTGAGGTACTCCAAAGAGTATTAGATGTATTGGAGGATAAGAATCTTTTAAGACAGGTATTCTCAAAATATGATGGAGATGGTGTATCCCTCTTGATTGGAGATGAAGCAGGTATTAAAGATCTAAAGGACTGTTCCATTGCATTCACAAAGGTAACACTTTGGAAGAAAGAAGCAGGACATATGGGTGTGATTGGATCCAAAAGAATGAACTACGCAAGAGTGATACCTGTAATTAATACAATTAAAGAGTCAGTTGAATCATCACTTCGAGGATGGAGATAAAGATATGAAAAAGAATATAGATACAAAAACAGATCAGATAAAAGAATTAAGTCTAAGAATTGATGCTGTTGAAGATGAAAAGTTGCTCATTGAAAATCAATTAAAAAAGGCACTTGCCGATTACACTAACCTGCAAAGGGATATAGATAAGAGAATTGAGATTAAAAGTATTCAGATGAAACTACAGATCGCAAATACACTGCTAAATGTCCTAGACGATATCTCCCTAGCTATGCAGGCAAAAGAGGGAATGCAGGTAAGTGAGGAGATGAAAGCATGGATAGAGGGAATTGAGGCAACTGTCATGGATATGAATAAGGCACTTTTGGAGCTTGGAATTGAAAAGATTGAGGTAAATGTTGGAGACATCTTCAACTCTTCCATTCACGAAGCACTAACAGTTTCAGATCAAGGAAAGAAGAATGAGATTGTGCAAGTGATACAGCCAGGTTTCAAGATTGGAGAGATTGTAATTAGACCTGCAAGAGTCATTGTTGGAAATAAGTAGAGATTAGAAGGATTCTGTCACTGACATAATCCTCCTGATCTTTCAGGCAAGAAATAAATTAAATATATATAAATAAAATGGGTAAAATATTAGGAATAGACTTGGGTACAACAAACTCAGTCATGGCATATATGTCTGGTGGAAAACCAACAGTAATTGCCAACTCTCAAGGAGCAAGATTAACACCATCAGTTGTTGCAATTGATGATAAAGGAGAGACTCTTGTAGGAACACCTGCAAAAAATCAAGCTGTAACAAATCCAGAAGGAACCATATACTCTGTAAAGAGAATGATTGGTAGAAAGTGGAGTGATAAGCAGATTGAGAAGGATAAAAAGAGCCTTCCATTTGAGATGAGAGAATCTAAAAAAGGTGGAGTTGAAGTTAAGATGGGAGATAAATGGCACACACCACAAGAGGTATCAGCAAAGGTACTCGCAAAACTTAAAAAAGATGCAGAAGACTTCCTCGGTGAAGAGGTGAAAGAAGCTGTAATTACAGTTCCAGCATACTTTGATGACTCTCAAAGACAAGCAACAAAGGATGCAGGTAAGATTGCAGGATTTGATGTAAAGAGAATTGTAAATGAACCAACAGCAGCAGCCCTTTCATACGGAATGGATAGCAAGAAGGAAGGTAAGATTGCAGTATTCGATCTTGGAGGAGGTACCTTTGATATCTCAATTCTAGAAATCGGAGACGGAGTTTTCGAAGTGCTCTCAACAAATGGTGATACACACCTTGGTGGAGATGACTTTGATGAGAAACTAATTAACCACCTCGCAGAGCAATTTGAAAAAGAGCAAGGAATTGATCTAAAAGCAGACAGAACAGCACTCCAGAGATTGAAGGAAGCTGCAGAAAAAGCAAAGATTGAGCTTTCAACAGTTGAAGAGACTGAGATTAACATCCCATACATAACAGCAGATGCAAAAGGACCAAAGCACCTAAAACTCAAACTAACAAGATCAGAATTTGAGAAACTTGTATCAGAACTAATTGATGCAACAGTCTCACCTTGTGAAAAAGCTCTTAAAGATGCAAAACTTAAAAAAGAGGATCTAGATGAGGTACTTCTTGTTGGAGGAATGACAAGAATGCCAGCTGTTGTTAAGAAAGTTAAAGAGATATTTGGAAGAGAACCAAACAAGGGAGTGAACCCTGATGAGGTTGTTGCCGTTGGAGCAGCAATCCAAGCAGGAGTACTTGGAGGTGATGTTAAAGATATAACTCTTCTTGATGTAACACCACTTTCTCTAGGTCTTGAAACACTTGGAGGAGTGATGACAAAACTAATTGAAAAGAATACAACAATTCCTGTTGAGAAAAAGCAGATCTTCTCAACAGCAGCAGATAATCAACCAGGTGTTGAGATCCATATCCTGCAGGGTGAAAGAGAGATGGCTGCGGATAATAAGACACTTGGAAGATTCACACTAGATGGAATCCCACCTGCACCAAGAGGAGTTCCTCAGATTGAAGTTAGCTTCTCAATAGATGCAAACGGTATCTTAAATGTAAAAGCTTTGGATAAGGCAACAAACAAGGAACAGAAGATAACCATAACAGCATCAACTGGTCTTTCAGATGAGGAGATAGAAAAGATGGTTAAGGAAGCAGAGGAAAATGCATCAGAGGATAAGAAAAAGAGAGAGAGAGCAGAGATTAGAAATGAAGCAGACTCTCTAGTATTCCAGATTGAGAAGTTGGTTAAGGATAGTGGGGATAAGATGGAAAAGGGAGATAAAGAAAATCTTGAAAAGGAATCAGAAGAGATTAAGAAACTAATTGAAAAAGAAGATTTTGATCAAGAGGAAGTTAAAAAGAAAACAGAAGAGCTAACAAAGAAATTAACAGAGATTGGTGGAAAGATGTACGAACAGGCTGCAAAAGAAGAGAGCAAGGATGAAAAGGGTGATAAAGATAAAAAAGAGGAAGATAAAGAGAAAGCTCAAGAGGGAGAGGTGGTTGAAGAATAATAGATAATTCTATATACTTTTGGGCATGAACACATGGTTTGTTTATGCCCTTCTCTCTGTAGTAGTACTTGCTGGTGCTGAACTAGCCCAGAAGATAGCACTAACTCAAAAAGTTGATATTCACGCGATAACTAATAACTTTGTAGTTTGGACACTACAAGGCACAGTTGGATTAATCCTTGCAATTATCTTTGGACAACTTGCAGCTACACAGCTGAGTCCAGATATGTGGGGAAGACTCGGCTTAGTCTCAGTGGTGTATTTCCTTGGAGGAACATTCTTTTACACAAGTTATAAGGCAAATAGTCCTAGTATCTCACTAACCCTTGGAAGTATCTCAATATTGATCAGTACACTACTTGGTGTTCTTTTTCTAAATGAACCAGTATTAGCAGTTAAGGTGATTGGGATTGTTTTGGTTCTAAGTGCAATTGTAGTGGCTAACTATTCAAAGAACAGTAAATTCTCAAAATATAATCTATATGCACTGCTGGGAGGAATATGTTTTGGATTTGCATTTACACTGGATAAGTCCCTTGTTGTAGAGCTTTCTCCATTCTTCTATCTGATGCTACTTTGTTACTCTGTTGCAATTGTAAGTATTTTAACAAGTACAAAGCTAATTCTCTCTGATATTAAGAAGATGAAGATTGCAAACTACTACCCAATGTTAATGTCAGCAGGC
>CAYQNB010000069.1:0-3913 GCA_964418805.1 uncultured Candidatus Saccharibacteria bacterium
ATACTCTTATCCAAAACGACTTCTACACCTTTCTCCATAACTCTCGCATTGAAGTTTTTAATAAGAATATCTACAATCTTTCTTGCATCAGCTCTTGTTAAAGACCTAAAGATCACAACATCGTCTAAACGATTTAATAATTCAGGCCTCAAAGTTAGCTTAAGTTCTCGAAGCAGGTCTTCTTTCATCGCACTATATGCATCTTCAACATTTGCAACATCTTTTTCTATCTCGACACTGTCTGCGCCAAATCCCAATACCTTATCTTTTTGAATCTCTTCAGCACCAATATTTGAAGTGAGAATCACAACTGTATTTTTAAAATCAACCTTCCGACCCTTTCCATCAGTTAAGTGTCCATACTCCATAATCTGAAGCAAGATATTTAACACATCTTCATGCGCTTTCTCAATTTCATCGAACAGAATAACACTGTGTGGATGTTTTCGAATCCTCTCAGTCAGTTGACCACCCTCTTTGTAACCAATATATCCAGGAGGAGAACCAATCAACTTAGAGATGCTATGCATCTCCATCATCTCACTCATATCGATCTGAATTAATCGATCTTCATTTCCAAACAGCAACTTTGTTAGTGATGGTCGATTCTCATCTGAAATCCCAGTTCTAGCACGTTTGATTGATGAGGCAACACTTTGTACAGCATCTTTCTGACCAATAACCACCTTAGATAAAGACTTCTCAAGCTCTTTGAGTAAAATAGTTTCTTGGCTGTCAATTGTGGTTAATGGAATGCCCGTCCATTTTGATATAACTTTTTGAACAGTCGCAACATCAACCTTATATTCAACAGTATCTCGTACTTTAGTCCTTCTATCTTCAAGCTCCTTCAATTTGATCTGCAGTTTTTTCTCTTCAGATTTATATCTTTTAGCATCCTCCATCTTTCCATTTATAATAGCTTGTTCTTTATCCTTCACCACCTTTTGATATTTACCCATAACTTCAGCTACCTCCTTGAACTTTATCTCAAGTTCAAGCTTTCTTGAAGCCGCAGACTCATCCAAAAGATCGATAGCCTTATCAGGCAGGAATCTATCACTAACATATCTATCTGAAAGCTTAACCGCGGCAATAATTGCTTCTTTTGTAATGTTTACATTGTGATGTGACTCAAGCAGTGGTTCAACTCTATGTAGTATTTCAATAGTCTCTTCGATAGATGGTTCTTCAACTCTAATTGGCTGAAATCTTCTCGCCAATGCACTATCTTCTTCAAAATATCTTGAATATTCAGTCGCAGTTGTAGCACCAATCACTCTAAAATTGTCCTGCAATAGCGCTGGTTTCAAGATAGAGGCAATATCCATTCCTCCACCCGGGAAATTTGTATTCAAGATATTATGAATCTCATCTATAAAAAGTATAATATCAGGTGATTCACTTACTTCATTGATAATATCAATAATCTTCTCTTCAATATCGCCACGTAACTTACTCCCAGCAAGAATAGCACTAATATCAAGTGAGATAATCCTCATATTAATTAAGGAGTTTGGAACATTACCTGAAGCAATCATCTGTGCAAGCCCCTCAATCAACGCAGTCTTACCAACACCTGGATCTCCAACTATTATAGGGTTATTCTTACGTCTACGGCTCAGCACATTTATCATTTGTTCAAGCTCATCATCTCTTCCAACCAATGGATCAAGTTCTCCACTTAAGGCAAGTTCGACAAGATCTTCTCCCAATATCTCAAGTGAGCTAATATCTCCTGCGCTTTGAGGACTTTCATGAGGCTTCGAGAGAATACCGCTTGGATATGTAGCAGAATTAAGTAGATTCTCCCTAAAAAAATCATATGTTAACCCACCTATCTCCAATGTTTTTGTAATTTGCAGATCTTTTTGCTGAAGTAACGAGAGTAAAATATGCTCAGTTCCTACATAAACATGACTATACTTACTTGCAATCGCATATGAAGCTCGCAATATATCTTTCGAATCTTGCGATAGTTTAACCTCACTTAACCTATTAATCTCAGAGTCTAAAAGGATAGGCTTCTTTTCACCCATAAACTGCTTAATCGTAAGCGTCGTATCTACACCCATAGCAAACAATGTCCTTGATGCAAGTGATTCTTTATTCAACAATATCCCAAGAAAAAGATGTTCAGGCCTAACAAGATCGCTTTCAAGTTGCATCGCAATTATTCCGGCAATATTTAATGCTTTTTTAGCATTATTACTAAGTTTTGAGAAACTATCTGACATATTTTTCATGATTAGCTTTTATTTATATTAAAAACTAATAGACAACATAAACCAGTATATAGGTAATCAAACCCTTTATAAAGAATTGTGAGATTAGTTTTCCTCTTTCAACGCTTCATCAATCTTTTCAGCAAGCTCCTCACCTGTTGCTTCAGATGAATGCTCTTCTGAAGAGATCTTTGATTTCTTCGTATCTTGATCCCATTTCAAGCTCAATCCTAAATGTCGCTCTGTTGAAGAGATAGAAAGAATCTTAACTTTGACTTCGTCGCCCTCTGCAACAATTTCTTTAGGATCTCTAACTAGCTTATCTGACATCTCTGAGATATGAACCAAACCGTTAAGTCCCTTATCAATTCTTACAAATGCACCGAAATCAACAACTTTCTGTACAACACCCTCAACAACATCTCCAACTTTATACTTAGAGATAACTTGTGACCATGGATCGTTCTGAAGTCTCTTAACACTGTAAGCAACTCTTTTACCTCCATCAGTTAGACCGATAACCATGACATCAACTTTATCTCCAACCTTGTATAGATCTCCAATATTATCAACTTTATCCCATGATAATTCTGAAAGATGAACAAGACCTTCAAGTCCAGCTGCATTAACAAAGATACCAAAAGGTGCTAAACCACTTACTTCTCCCTTTAGAGTATCTCCTTCTTTAACGTGTCTTAATGTTTTCTCACGCAGTTCAAGATCTCTAGCCTGTGTGATCATCTTTTCAGAAAGAATAATTCTATTCTTTTCTCTGTTAAGTTCTAAAATACCTGTTCTAATTTTCTCTCCCACAAGAGACGTAAGTCTCTTCTGGACTTTTGCAGAAATATCTTTACCAACCTGTCTTTGACCATTGATATAAACTCTTTGTGCATCAAGTTGTGTTGTAGGAATAAATCCTCTTACACCACCAGTTAGTTCAACAATAACACCACCATTGTTTGACTCAACAACAGTTGCTTCAACAGTCTCATTTAATTCTTTAGCCTTCTCAAGGTCTAACCAAACACCTGCTTGTTGTGTACGTCTGATTGAAAGTACCAATTGACCTTCATCATCTTCTGGTTTTACAACATAAACTAAGATCTTCTGACCTACTACAACCGCACTTGAATCCATCAATTCAGATCTTAATTCACGTCCAGCAATAATACCCTCTGATTTATAACCAATATCAACAATGATCGCACCGTTACGGATATCTACAACTACACCCTCAACAATATCTCCAGAGTTAATCTGAGGAATCTTATTAATTGGGTCTGAAATGAAACTCTCTAACGCACCATATAGTGGAGAGATATTCTTGGAATCGTCTTTTGACATAATATAAAAACCTTCTTGTGACTGATGAATATCGGCATCTTCATGAGTCTATAAATAATTTACACCGCTGCTCGGAGTATATCATATATATGCCATTATTTGGAAGTGTAAATTTTACAATTCAAACCTCTCATCATCTACAATGCAACCTAGTTCTTCATTTATTTCGGACATCTCTTCTGGGGTGAATTCATTGCTCCATAAGCCCCTTAATTCATAATCTCCACCACTTAATCTATAAACCCATGCTGTGAAAAGCTGATCAGGCTTATCTTTAAACAAAATGGTTATATTTTTACCACCTGCTAGCGGATCATTATTGACATAATAAATTGTAAATT
>CAYQNB010000070.1:0-2467 GCA_964418805.1 uncultured Candidatus Saccharibacteria bacterium
TATTAAGTTTGATAAGTTTCTAAAAAAGGCATTAGAGGATGGCGCAGATTATATTGCAACCGGTCACTATGCTAAAACAGATGGTGGAATGCTCTTTAACGCTAAGGATGAGAATAAGGATCAAACATATTTTCTTCACCATCTAACCTCCTCACAGCTATCTCAAACTCTCTTCCCCCTCTCTGATCTAACAAAAGAGGAAGTTCGTGAGATCGCAAGTGAGATTAAACTTCCAAATGCAAGTAGAAAGGATAGCCAAGGAATCTGTTTTGTAGGAAAGATTGATATAGTCGATTTTTTAAAGATGGAGCTTAAAGAAAAGGTCGGAGATATTGTTGATATTGATTCAGAAAAGATTGTTGGAAAGCACAACGGTGTTTGGTTCTACACCATAGGTCAACGAAAAGGGATTGGTGTTGGAGGGACACAGATTCCATACTTTGTTTGTAAAAAGGATGTTGAGAACAATATCCTGTATGTATCAAAAGGACGTGAAAGCGATGCACTTCTTTCAAGTGAGGTTCATATAAAGTATCTGCACCTGATTAATGCAGATAGTGATAGTGAGCAGCTAATGAAAATGGATGGTTTAAATGCGGTACTTAGATATAGAGGTGAGCAATATACCATTGATGAGATAAGTAAGATCGATGATAATAGATACTCTGTTAGATCAAAAGTGAAGATGTGGGCTGTTGCAACTGGTCAAAGTCTTGTCTTTTACAATGATAATCAATGTTTAGGTGGAGCTATTATTGTTGACAGTGCTAAGTAAAATACTGTATTATTGCTCTGTTACACAACAAAAACATGAACAAATTTACTAAACATCTAAATCCACTTGTTAAGGATTTAGATAGCATACGTAATTTTTCAGATATCACACCACAAAATTCGCTAGAGGAACAGGAATATCCATATCTCCAAAGGAGTATTGAGTATGTATGCTCTGCTGTTGACCAACTCCTCAAAAAGCTAGATCAGTTAAGTGTTGATCTAGAAAGACAGATTGAGATCATTGAGAATGAAACTGGAGATGATAAGAAAGCAGCAGTTACTGTATACAACCGAATCTTAAAGTTAATTGAAGATATGTTTGCAAGGATTAATAAGGAGTTAAGTGTTGTATCCTCACCATATTTTGGAAAGATAGTGTTTGATAGAAAGACTCTCAATTCAACAAGAAGAGAGAATACAATTACAACATATATTGGTAAGTTTGCATACTTTGATAAGAGTA
The DNA here is from genome assembly GCA_964418805.1 of uncultured Candidatus Saccharibacteria bacterium. Lineage (GTDB taxonomy): Bacteria > Patescibacteriota > Dojkabacteria > SC72 > SC72 > CAYQNB01. Next base: position 1,241 of record CAYQNB010000070.1, read on the forward strand.
CCAACTACCCTATCATTACCGACTGGAGAGCCCCAATTGCCAACCTATACTACATGAACTCTGGTCCAAATGAGAATGTACAGTTCACAAGCCCTGCAGGAATACAGGCAGGAGATCTTGCGCAGAAAAGGCAGTTTGAGATTAACAGCGCAAGATTTACAGGAATATATGATGCAAAGTCTGGAAATGTTGCTGCTGATACATTTCTTCTAAAGCAGTTGAAAAATAGAGTTGGAAAGAAACTAACTGATATTGTTTCAACAATCCAACAACAGCAAAACGATATAATTAGAGAGGGAATTAATAGACTTTCTGTAATTCAAGGTGTTGCAGGTAGTGGTAAGACAACAATTGTTCTTCACAGGCTTGCATATCTCTTCTTTACGCACCCAGATAGTATTAAACCTGAACAATCACTCATCATTGCACCAAATAAGATGTTTCTGGATTATATCTCCGATGTACTTCCAAGCCTTGGAGTATACGGCGTTGAAGCAAATACATATATATTTTGGGCTAAGAATGTACTTGGTTGGGATGAAAGATATGTTCTTAACACAGACATTAATCTTGAGTCCAGAAAGTATAAAGGATCTAGTGAATTTAAGGAGTTTCTCGATGATTTCCTAAGCTACTATGAGCAAAGAGTTATCGATTCTCTCTCATACTCAAGAAAATCAATTATGAAAGCAAGATACTACGAGATTAGAAAGAGCTTTAAGGATATAAGTGTGCTAGAAGCAATGAATCTAGCATTTGAACGATCGATTGTTGAAAAGCAATTCGAAAAGAAAATAACAGGTTCATTCTTAAACCTAGAGCTAATCTCAGAGGACAGAAGGAAAGAGATTAGAGCTGATATTAGAAAGAAGCTTGATGTTATTGGAATATACAAGTCAATATTTGCAGATATGAATAATGATATTGATATGAATATTGTGAAGTATAGTAAGAAGACTTTTAGAAAGAGCGGAAAGCTATTTACATACTCTGTAGAAGACTTAGCTCCACTTGTATATATACATTTCTGGGTGTCTGGCAAGAAGGATTACCTAAAAGAGTTTATCGTAGTTGATGAGGCACAAGATATGAGCCCTATGCAACTTCTAACACTGTTTCTGTCTGCAAAGAAGAACAATCTACTTCTTGCAGGTGATCTTGCACAATCCATCAATCCTCCATTCTATATAAACTCTTGGGAAGAGATCTTTGACCTTCTCACAAACA
>CAYQNB010000070.1:2481-3882 GCA_964418805.1 uncultured Candidatus Saccharibacteria bacterium
GGTTGAAAGTTCATATCATGAACTTAATAGATGTTACAGAACTACAATTGAGATCATTGATTTTGCGAATACCATACTTAAGCATAGGTTTGAGAACAGATATAAGCTTCCTGAGGCAGTATTAAGACATGGAGATAGTGTGGAGATAATTGAGACTGAAAAGGAGCTAGTTGATGGTGCTAAGGGTGATGTAAAGAAACTTGTTGATCTAGTTAATATCTGTTTTGAAAAAGGATCGCAGTCTGTTGCACTAGTTTGCAGAGATGAAAGACATGCTTCTGCAATCTTTGAGGTGTTTGATAAGCAGCGCAAAAAGATTAATGGACAGGTAGTTAACTCTGATGACAATGATTATAGTACTGGCCTTTTAGTTCTGCCTGTAATTCGAGCTAAAGGTTTGGAGTTTGATAGTGTAATTGTTGTAGATGTTAACAATGAGAGATATCCAGATGAAGAATTGGAGTCTAGACTTCTATATGTTGCAATGACAAGAGCACTACACAGATTATTTATCACAAAGCCGCAAAACAGTATGGCTTCTGCTATATTAAAAGGATATAATCCAAAAGATTAATTCTTTTTACTCAATATGACCCTCTTAATCTATATGCCTGCTCTAAATGAGGCTGATACTATCAAAAGTGTAATTGAATCGTTACCAATGCAGATTAGTGCAATTGAGAAGATCTCAATACTTGTTGTTGATGATGGGAGTACTGACGGTACAGCACAGATTGCAAAGGAGGCTGGAGCTGTTGTAATCACCCATCAAAGCAATCAGGGTGTTGGTGGTGCCTTCAAGAGCGCTATTGAGTATGCAAAGAGCAATGATTTTGACATTTTAGTGAGTATTGATGCAGATGGGCAGTTTGATAGTGGTCAGATTAGCGAACTAATAGCACCGATCATTAACAAGCAAGCAGATATGGTAACTGGAAACAGATTTGAAGGTGGAATACCCTCAGATATGCCTAAAGTTAAGTATATTGGCAATAGAATTATCTCTTTTGGTATCTCTCTTATCACATTCAAAAAACTCACAGATGTATCATGTGGTTTCAGAGCATACGACAAGAGAGCGATTCAAGCATTAGAGCTAAAAGGGAAGTTCACATATACTCAGGAATCTATTCTAGACCTACTTACAAAGGGATTAAATATCACATCTATGCCTATCTCAGTTAAATATTTCAAGGAGAGAAAATCTAGAGTTGCTGGAAGTATCTGGAAATACGCTTATAGATCAAGTTCAATTATTATCTCCTTTATGATTGAGTATAAGCCGATACTTTTTATAGTATATTCACAGCTCTTTTTCGCACTTTTACTGCTTCCAATCTACTTAATATCGGCAATACCATATGGATATAGTTTGGGCATAACACTTTTAATGCTGATTTC
>CAYQNB010000071.1:0-3859 GCA_964418805.1 uncultured Candidatus Saccharibacteria bacterium
CTTTCTCAGCGTAGTATTTTTGAAGCTTTCCCTCTAGAATCTTTTCATGCATATTCTCTGGTTTTCCCTCTTCTTTTAGTTCTCGCTTGAAAAGATCTTTTAGATCTGCAAGTTTCTTCTCATCAATGCCATCAATTGATATGTGCTCTGGCTTCATTGCTGCAACCTGAAGTGCAAGCTCATGTACAAAGCTTCTAAACTCATCATTTCTAGCAACAAAATCTGTTTTACATGTTACCTCAACAAGAGATACAAGCTTTCTATCAACTCCATGCACATATGCATCAATTACTCCTTCAAATGTCTCTGTACTATCAACTGCAACTGGATCATCCCAACCTCTCTCCTTTATTATCTCAATTGCTTTTTCAAAGTCATGGTTTGCATCTTCAAGTGCAATCTTACAAAGTCCAATCTTTGCTCCAGTCATATTCCTAAGTCTAGAAATCACATCACTTCTCTCATTGATATATACAACTGCCTTTTCCATATCTCCCTTTGCATGCACAAGTGCCTCTTTACAAAGTGCCATTCCTGCAGATGTTTTTGCTCTTAATGTCTTTATATCTTCAATTGAGATCTTCATGTTTGGGTCAGTTTAAATTATTTAAGAAGTTTTAGAATATCCTCTGCTGCTTTTGTTCCAACTCCATCAATCTTAACAAGATCACTCTTTTTCATCTCCTTTAGCTGATCAAGTGATTCATATCCAGCATTGTTAAGTGCTTTAACTGTTCTTGTTGGAAGACCACTGTCTACAATTGCAGTACTTGCTTGTCTTTCACTTAGATCTCCTGCTTCATCCTCTACAACTCTAATTACATCACTGCTGCTTTGTACAACTGCTGTTTTGAACTCTTTGCCCTCTCTTAGCGCCTTCATTCTCTCTCTTTCCTGCTCTTGCATCTGGAATACTCTCTCCTTTTCGGCATCTGAACTTGCTTTTAGTTTCTCAAGCTTTCTTGTCTGCTCTAATCTCATTGAGATTAATGCTGCTGATCTGCTTCCTCCCTTAATTGCATCTCCAAACACCTTTACGAATAGTTCAATGCTTCTAATTGAGTCATCATTCGCTGGGATTGGGAAATCTGCAACTGATGGATCACAATTTGTATCCATTAGTGCAACAACCTTAACGCCTGAAAGTTTTGCTTCTTTCATAGCTAATTTTTCAACCTTACTGTCAATTACAATCATCAACTTTGGAAGCTTATCCATAAACTTAATTCCTTCGTACAATTTGTTTAACCTATCTACATCTCTTTGCATGAGTAGCTCTTCCTTCTTAACCATTCCCTTTGCTCCATCTGCTAGTGTCTCTTCCATCTTAACCAACTTGTCTACACTCTTTTTAATTGCTTTGAAGTTTGTGAATAGTCCACCTGGCCATCTCTTGTTGATATAGAAGGCTCCAGTTTCCTGTGCCATCTTCTGTACTAGGGAAGCAGCTTGTCCTTTAGTTCCGACAAGAAGTACCTGTCCCTCATCTGATGCTTTTTCAATCTCAACAACAGCCTTTTTAAGAAGTGTGAGTGTTTTAATTAGGTCAATGATATGTACTCCATTTCGCTCAGAGTATATATACTGTTGCATCTTTGGATTCCACGCACTCTTCTTATGTCCAAAGTGGCTTCCAGCACCTAACAACTCCTCTAATGTTGGGAGTTTAGCTTTGCTTTCAATCTCTTTTGATATTGGCTTTTTTGTTACTGTTGCCTTAACAGCTTTTTCCTTACTTTTTGACATTTTGGTCTCCTTTCCTTTTAGCACCTACTTCAAAAGGATATTTTTATATATCCAGGAAAAGCTTTGAAGTATGTGAGATATATTAATACAGGGATGATATCAGAAAATCGGTTTACAATCAACTTTTATTTAGTTTATCCTCTCGAATATCCTCTGGTGGGCGATACTCATTAATAAAGTTTAGAACATCTTCTATCGGAGTATTATTATTAACTACAATGTAGTATTTTGCTAATTCAGCTGAAAAAAGGTCCCGAATCCTCGCCTGATTATCAGCAATTCCCAATTCACTTCCAAGGGGGATCAACATAATAGTTGGAACACTACAAGAAACTAGCTTACGAATGGCATCCACCCTTTCCACTGCTGATACTACAGCCCTCTCATCCTCTCCCCCTCTTGATGCACCCATTAATACAAAGTCAGGTCTTTCTAATGTCCCTCTTAAAAAAAGCTCTGCATACATAGTAAGGACATTATCAGTATCCTCTTGAATTTCAAACTTTGCATATTCCTTAAGTTTGCTAACAAAATCTTGTGAACGATCCTCAGTCTCAGAAGCGAAATAACATCCAATTGGCTGTATTTGTGTCATTGATTTTTGAAATTGATTTTAATCTTGAAATTATATCATATTATAGGTCGCATTTCAATCAAATTTGAACTACTTTACCCTCAGGGCCGAGGTTACGATGGAAGTTAACGAATTGCTCAATTTTCACTCTATTTTCATGATCATTATCAATATTATAGCCAAACAATCTAATAAACAAGAAAAACCGGTGGTTGTGAAGAACATTTTTGTATAGTCCTTCTAGTATAGGAGGTGGATAAGTGGAAATTAAAATCACAGGAGTATCAAGAGCGACAAACAATTCTGATAACTCTGCTCTCCGAGCATAAGAACTTCGATTAAAATCATTATCAAGCCTGCTTCTTGTCCCACCAGAACCTAGAGCTACAAACAATGGGTGTGCAATTTCATTTCTCTGAAGCTGCCCTGCATATTCCTCAAGGGATCTGTCCATAAGATCGCTAAAAGTTTGATTCGCAAGTTCTGTCCCTTCGGGAAGTAAATGCGAATAATCCATCATACTTGAATCAGACGGAAAAAAGATCCCCTTCGAATTCAACTGCAACATAATAATCATGAATATTGATTTTAATCTTGGAATTATACTACACTACAGGCTTAGACTCAATCATCTTTCCTTAATATTCTTCACTAATATATCTCTGAATTTCTCTAATACTTCATTCACTTTAGAATACCCTTTCTCACTCTCAACTGTCTTTGAAACAAATTTTAACTGCTCCAACCTATCACTGTACATATTAGAATTCGCAAATTTCTTAAACTCTTCAATATCTAGAGAATATCCAAAAGATATCTTTAGTGCTTCATAGTATGTGTATATGAAGAGATCTCTTAAGTCTTCAATATCCTCATCAAAATATTGCGGATGTGAAAGAAGTTCCCTAATCTCCTTAAGCAACAAACTATATCTCTCAGCCTCTCTCATATTAAGCAGGTTGAAGTGATGGACTTAGATTCTGCTTCTTTTCATCTTTCTTCTTCCACCAGAATCCTCCAACTAACCAACCTAATATCTTTTCAATATTTGGGGCATTTTGATCTTTTTCATCTCTTCCTGTCCAATTATCAATCATAAGTGCTCCGACAAATGCTGATATTCTTGCTCCAACATATACAAGTCTTGCGAAGATCTTTCCAAAGAACCCACCATTTGGTGAGATACCTGCTTCGATCATCTCAAGTGTACTTTGTTCGTGATTAGTTAAAGATTTAGTAACTTTTTCAATTATTGGGACAGTGTTATTTTTAGCTTCTTTAACTGCACCAAGAACCTCTTCTGCAACAACACCGCCACCAAACTTAACTGCTTCATTATGGATTCCAGGATTCTCAAGTGCTCTTGTAACTAAGTCCCTCCCCATATCACCAAGCTCTTTATTTATCCTTTCTTTAGCATTCTGGAATATCCCACCCATTAATGAGGGCGTTCCTTCATTATTATTCTGCTCCCCACCAACTTTATTATCTATATTCTTATCCATTTGTATTAATAATTAATTTAAATATCGTAATACA
>CAYQNB010000072.1:0-3855 GCA_964418805.1 uncultured Candidatus Saccharibacteria bacterium
TAGGAGTATGACTACGAGTATCTGTTTTACTTTCTTTTTAAGTTTCATAGGTTATTTTAACATCCCAGGGTTGACTTAGCTAAGTATTTTTTATAACCTATATACACATTTAAATTCTATAATATGTAACATGGCAAGAAAGAAAACTGTTAAAGCAGTAAAAGCCCCAACCCTAACTAAGAACGACACAATTGTACTTGATTTAGAAGTATTGTTAGTACCAATTGCAATACTAATTGGTGCACTAATGATTTCACTTTCAATTATATTTTCCCTAAAGGGAAATACAATTAAGACAACAACTGGAACTACAACAGATACAACAACCACAACTGATGACGCTGAAGTTGAAGTAACTGGTGAGGTTACAATCGATGATGATCCATACAAGGGAGATAAGAAGAAAGCAAAGATTGCAATTGTTGAATTCACAGACTATGAGTGTCCATTCTGTCAGAGACACTTCCAGGAAACATATCCTGATCTAATGAAGAACTATGTTGATACAGGAAAAGCAATATATGTACTTAGAGACTTCCCACTTAGCTTCCACGACCCAGCTGCAACAGCTGCTGCAATTGCAGGTCAATGTGTATTTGAACAGGGTGGAAATGACAAGTACTTTGACTTCCATGACAAGTACTTTGAAACAAGTGCACTTAATGGACAGGGAGTAGCAGGCGGTTTGAAGGAGTTTGGAAAGAAGATCTCAGGAATTGATCAGAGCAAGTATGAGAAGTGTATAGATGATAAGAAGTACGCAGAAGAGGTAGCACTTGATCTTGCAGCTGGTAGTGGTGCAGGAATTACAGGTACACCAGGATTCATAATCGGAAAACTTGATAGTGATGGAAAAACACTTGTAGATGGAGTACTTCTTGCAGGTGCATATCCATATGCTGATTTCCAAAGAATTCTTGATGGATTATTAAAATAGTTCAATGAAGAAAATCGATCTTAAAAAGATTATGTTAATGCTCTCAGTGATGGGAGCATTACTCTCTCTATATCTTGTATACACCACAGTTACAAAAAACTATGCTATATGTCCAAATAATGGGTGTGAGGTTGTAGGTTCTAGTAAGTATTCATACTTCTTAGGTCTTCCTGTTGCAATGTGGGGTCTTGGATACTATCTAGCTCTCTTTCTTTTGATATTAAAGTCACATGAGAACAAGGTATTCATGGAATACTTTAAGTATCTGCTTATTATTGGAATTATCTTCACACTATACCTTCGATATCTTGAGTTCTTTGTGATTGGCGCGATATGTATATGGTGCTGGATTAGTGTAGTGGTTATTGCTCTAATGACAGTTGCATACCTGATGTATAGAAAGTCTCTTAAGAGTTAGTTACTCTCCGTATACTCCCTCAAGAAGATCTAGATCCTTCTTACTATCCCTTAACAGCTTATTATTCTTGCTCTCTAATCCCTCAAGTAGTGCAATCCCCTCTGCATCGTTTACATACTCTCTGTACATATTCAAAAATGACTTAAAGTCTTTAATGAAGCATTCACCACCAGCTCCTCTTCCTGGAATATCACTATGTCCGCTCTTGTGAACAGGTGTTAGGTGTGAAGAACCTATTCTTGGATCTGCTGCAATTGCATCTTTAACAATATCGTAGTCTGCTCCAACCTCTGCTGAAAGATCATACAGTAGATTTGCAAAGAGTACTTTGAAGTATAGGAAGACATTGTTTCCATACTTAACCATCTCAGCTGTTTTTGCCTCACAGATTAGCTCATATGGTGCTTTAGGAAGTACTTCCATCACCTGCTTTGCAGCCTTCTTATACTTCTCATCCATCACTGGTATTCCAATTATATTTCTATTTGGATTATCTGCATCATATCTTGCACTTGCTTCTGCAAGAAACTCGGGTGAGTGCATAACTAGGATATCTGGGTTTTCTTTTTGAATTGATTGAGTTGTTCCTGGAACAATTGTTGATTTAATTACAGCAATCTTTCCCTTTCCAACAAGTTTAATTACATCTCGAATTATGGCATCACTGAAACCTTCTTTAGTTGTTGGGGTTGGTACTGCAATTAGTACAATGTCACAATCTGCAATTAGGTCTTTGTTATCTACATACTCTGGCTCTTTTGCATACCTAACGATGTCGTACCCTCTCTCTTCAAAATTGTCAGCGTAGTTCTTTCCGATCCAGCCTTGTCCAATAAATCCGATTTTCATTTCATGTGTAATTGAAGTTAGTATCTAGAAGATACTATATGATTATGATTGTTGCAACTGGCTAGTATGTTTTGCGAATTGCATATGTCTTCTTATCCATTCCGTTTTCGTAGTATGAACGGATAATGAGCTCACCAAGAAGTCCAAATGTTAGAAACTGAGTTCCCATCACAAGACTGATTACGCTTAGAATGAAGTATGGTGATGCTGATACATCTATAACTCCAAATAGCTTTTCGTATATAAGATATAGGGCAAATAAGAAGGAAGTTAGAAATAGTAGTAGTCCGATTGGACCAAATACCTGTATAGGTGTTCTCTTTCTCATGAAAAGGAATTTAAGATTTAAAATGTCAAATATAACTGTAAAGGTTCTACCAATTCCATATTTACTCTGACCACTTTTTCTTTCTCTGTGCTTTATCTCAACTTCACCAAGTCTTGCACCGTGTGAGTGCAAGATATATGAAAGGAATCTATGTAGTTCACCGTATAATCTGATGTTCTTTAATACAGTTGCTTTACCAAGTTTTATTGGACATCCTGCATCATGAATGCTTACAGTTCTAAATGAAGATTGAATCATAAAGTTTGCAAGTAAAGAAGGAATTCTTCTTAGGAAATTCCCTTGCCATCTCTGCTTTCTCCAACCTACGACAACATCTAAGTTATCATTTATGAGTTTTTCATACATCTTTACAAATTCATCTGGATCATTTTGATTATCCCCATCCATTATTGCTATATACTTCCCACTGGCCATTTCAATTCCTGCCATGAGCGCACCACTTTGTCCAACTCGTCTCATTAGAGTGAGACCTTTAACTCTGCTATCTTCTTTTGAAATCTTATCAATTATATCTGGTGTATCATCTGTACTTCCGTCATCTATCCATATGACTTCATAATCGAATTTCCCAACTAAGCTCTTCTTAATTTTACTGTTTTGTATCTCAATGTTTCCCTGTTCATTTAACACAGGAATGATTATTGATAGTTCTGGTAGTTTCATGTTCATATTATACTAGATATATCTTTTTATTAAAAATCCCTATCAGAAATATGGTGTAATGGTGTACAATACCTTAATGTTTAATGGAATTATAAATAATATACCAAAGTTAAAGAATCAGCTTGTACAAGATTATATCTGGAGAGCATTTCAGGTTGTTGGAAAACAGGGTGTGAGCTTTACAATGTTTATTATTGGAAACAACCTTTTAGCAAAAGAGGTGATTGGAAAGTATAACTACTTCATGACAATACTTGCCTTTGTTGTACTCTTTGTTGATTTTGGCCTTTCTACATCAACATCAGTATATGTTGCTAAGTATATGTCAACGGATAGCAAGAAGGAGAAGAAAGTTCTTGCAACAGTTACTATCCTAATTCTAATACTTGCAACAATCACATCTATATTCTTGTATATTTGGGCTAGTTCGATTATTAAAGAGGATCTAAGTCTCTTCTATCTCACAATCCCAATTATCTTCCTCTCACCATTTGGGTCTGTTCTTGATGGAATATATAGAGGACGAAGAGAGTTCAAAAAACTTTCGATAATTACAATGATAGCAGGTTTAAATGCACTAAATGTGTCAGTTGTTATGATCTATAACTACTGTCTTTCAGTAATGATCTATGCAAAAAA
>CAYQNB010000073.1:0-3789 GCA_964418805.1 uncultured Candidatus Saccharibacteria bacterium
CAACGTTCATTTTTTTCACCAACTCTTTTGTCTCTTCAATCTCCTTCATTCTTTTTCTCTTCTCTGCAAAGTTCATATCTTCTGCTTTGAATACTGCAACATCCTCATGTGCTGCATATTTTCCATCATCTGTTATGAAGAATTTGCTCTCACCAATCTCGCTTTCAACTACAAACTCGTGACAGTATTCACCACCAATATATCCGTTGTCAGCTTCAATTACGTATGTATCAAGTCCCATTCTCTTAAAGATCTTTGAGTATGTATCCCACATAATTTGATACTCTCTTTCAAAGTCTTTCTCATCAGCATGGAAAGAGTATGCATCTTTCATAACAAACTCACGAACTCGCAAAAGTCCACCTCTTGCTCTTAACTCATCTCTAAATTTGTTTGAGAACTGATATATATTAAATGGCAGATCTTTGTATGACATCTGCATCTTTCTAACAACATCAACAAACATCTCTTCACCGGTTCCCCCTAGTGCAAACTGAGCTCCTCTTCTATCTTTAACAACTAATAATTCAAATCCTGTAGTGTTGGTCCTGTTTGTTTCCTGCCAAAGTTCTAATGGATGCAGTGTTGGGCTAACCATTCTTTGAGCCCCCGTCTTATCCATCTCCTGCTCTATTATCTTTGCAATCTTCTCATGCACCCTCATACCAAGAGGAAGCATATAAAATCTTCCTGCTACACTCTCTTCAATGTATCCAGCTTGCAGAAGTGCCCTATGTGATTTGAATCTCACATCCTTTCCAACACTCTTTCTTGTTTTCCCAAATATCTTTGAGTATTTCATACTAATATATTAATCATTAAGTTATATAAATGCAAAACGCCCTCACAAGAGATAGCATTATGCTAAAACTTGCAAAGGCGTTAATCGCGGTACCACTTTGCTTTGCTAAACTATTACTAGTCTAGCCTTATCAACTGACTCCATTTCTGACATCAGTCTTCCAAATATTATCTTGTTTGGACAAGGAGGGTTATTTATTCCCCTCACACTCCACAGCTGGGAACTGTTTCATTGTGTATATTGGGATTGTATCACTATTACTTTGATTCTTCAACTGGTATAAAGCTTTTCACTTTTACTCTTGGATCAATTTCATCAACATATCCAAATCTTCCATCCTCCATGATCTTTGTGTAAATACTGGAGATTAACTCCTCAGATTCTTGATTTCTATCAAGGCCAAACAGATTTAACAATTGATCTTCTACAGCCGTTAGTGCCTCTGTTGCCTTCTTTGCTTGTTCAAGTGGTGTTACAAGTCTAGCTAGATTATCCAGATTAGGATATTTTGCCTGTGTTAAGCTATCCTCATCTGCTTTAACCTCTTTGTATCTATACTCTGTCAATTTACCACCAGCTTGAAGAAAGTTTAGCCCTACCTTTCTTTTAAACTCAGCCTCACGGTTGCCTTTTGGTATTTTTGTTTTCAACCTCTCTGGTATCTCTGTTGTTGAAAGAATGAGATCTAAATCCTTGTATAGTGAAAACCTATCATTACTTATTGCCTCCAAGTGTTTTGGGTCTATAAAGCTTCTGCGATCACTTAGGAGTGTGTTTAACAAACTCTCTTTTCCTGGAACTGCTTCTCTTTCTCTATTCTTTGGTGGCATATATTTAAGTATATCAAATATATTTTCTTTTTCTATTACTTAAGTACGTAATATGTTCTTCTTGCTTTACCCTTTCTAACAATTATTCCTCTTCTTATGAGTTCATTAAAATCAATAACTCTTGTAGCTTTTGCTCTCTCTGTTATCTTTGAATACTCCAGATCTGTTATTGAACCATAATCCTCTATATATTTAATAATCTTTGTTAGATGTGGCAACACTCTCTCCTCAGGATCCACCGAAGTTTTCTCAAGAACTTTCTTAATTCTTTCTATCTCATCAATTATTCCCTCTGTGAAATATTCTAACCACTGAGTGAAGTCTAGATTCTCGGAGATATCATAATATATTCCTCTTTCACCAACCATGTCAAAATATCTACTTACGTTATTGTTGTAGTAGTTTTCGAAACTAAACAGGTTGAATGTGTTAAGACCAAGCTTTGCAAGTAAAACCTTTGTAGCAAGTCTCACAGTCCTTCCATTTCCATCTACGAAAGGATGAATTAGTATGAACTGCTTGTGAAATATTCCTGCAACAATTAAAGGGTCAATCTCACCCTCTGAATCATCAACAAAATCAATCAAAGAGGCTAACATATCAGCAACTTCCTTAGCATCAGGAGCAATATATATCATCTCACCTGTTCTTGGATTATTTACACCAACCTGCCCATCTCTAAGAGCACCACTCATACCATCTGAAAGGAGTTTATCTACGACCATCCTATGAATATCAAGAATTATATCTAGATCAAACTTCAACTTCTTCTGCTTAACCTTTATATTTAACTTCTCAAGAGCACTGTTGTAGTTTAGGATCTCTCTTTGAGTATCTCTAATATTACTAGGTTTTGTTTTGATTAATCTCTTTACATCAGTTAAGGGGATTGGATTTCCCTCAATACTTGTTGAAGAGTATGTACTTAATATCCTTGCTTCCTTCTCAATATCATGCAGAACTGTCTTTGAGAACTTTCGGTTGTTTAACTGCACAACTAATCTATCAATCTCTTTGATGTTTTGAAGGAGTTTAGGTGTAATTGTGTATCTTGGAGTGAATTTCATATAGTCTAATTATAGTCGATAGTTAGACGATTTACAAGTGCAACAACTACTTACCTGACAGCCATTTGTAACTCCTACTTCGCACTCTTCCAAGCGAGATCGAACATAGTCTTCATTGCAATCGCAATCTGACTATCCTCAACAATCAAAGCATATGGATTCTCCTTCTCAAATGATACAAACACCACTGTGTTATCCCATACCATAAAGTCAGTATTGGTCTCAGCACTACTTGAGATCCTCTTTTGCATGTGAATATCTGAGCCATACTTCTTCATATACTCCTCATCACCCTCATTTAGAAGCTCTCTAGATTTGATATTAGTTGAGAAAAACCTCTCAAAGTATTTATCAAACCAGCCATCTCCTAATATATCGTAGTCATACGCAAGACATTGAATATCAATCTCCTTTGCATTGAAAGTCATCTCATATGCAGTTTTAATTCCTTCAACACCCTCAAGATATTGAAGCTTTGGACCACTCTTTCTCGTATTTTGTATAGCAATTAATTGATTCATAACAGTATTGTTTAAATTATTCAATGACTGCTGAATCTCTAAATCCTTTTTCTCTAAAAGTTCTTTTAAATATTGAGGTTGCGCAGGAACATAGTTCTTACTTCCTCTCTTCAAAGACTTTCTTAGAAGGCCGAGCTTCAACATATCATCAACTAATGTATAGGCTGAAGTCCTAGGTAACTTAGCTTTGCTTGCTAAATTTGTTATGGAAGTCTCCCCCCACTGCAAACTTGCAAGATACATCTGAGCATGATCTTCGCGAAGACCAAGCTGCTTAAATATTTCTGAAATGGCCATATCAGTGTGACATAAATTTAATCACAAGAAGATTATATACTCCAAAACTACTATCGCACAAGGAAAATGTGAGTTATATTGACGACAGAAATGCCGTCAATCGAACAACTACATTCTCTCAACCACCTCAATTCCAATGAGATACAGGCTATTTTTTAGTATATTACTACTCACTTCGACTAGTCTCTTTCTAATTGCCAACTGTTCCCCTTCTGATTTAGAAACATTAACCTTGTCGTAGAATCTACTAAATGTTTTTGCAAAATCAAATA
>CAYQNB010000074.1:0-3456 GCA_964418805.1 uncultured Candidatus Saccharibacteria bacterium
CTTCTGTAGGTAATCTGTAATCCGGTAGAAGGATTCCATCTTCAAACTTAACAGTTGCAAAGTCATTATCAACGATATCAATTACCTTTCCGATCCTATTTAATCCTTCGACATCTCTTACTATCACCTTCATATTTATCTTTATACTATCCAATATCCAACTCTTAGGTTCAGATGGGGAATTGAATACAAACTGTCCTTTCTGAGGAAATATTATCTGCTTACTCTTACAACTCACAACAGATTGAGTATCTTTCATTGATCTAATTGCTTTTTGAAAATATCCATCATATGCGATATTGCCAAAACCACCAATCACACCAACTGGAGATTGTTCGATCTGCTGATATTCATCAAAATCCATTGAATATGTGAGTACAAATTGCGCTCCTCTTGCGTATAGTTCTAGCAGAAGTTGGGGATACATAAATCTTCCTGCAAATACGATCTTGTTTCCATAGTCCTCTTTTAGATCCTTTACCGTATATACTGAACTTCCATCTCCAAGTACTTCAAATTCACCGGAGTATAGTGATTCATACTCATCTGATGGGTTCTGATTTACTGCTAGCATATCAATTACTAGTGCATTTGTTCTAATATTTATCGCTTTAGATGTAATGATGCTTTCAATCTCACCTGAAAAATCAGATTTAACAATCAGTTCTTCAGATTGTGCAAGAATATCTACATATCCATTCTCAATTCTTTCAAGGCTAACAATACCGTCAACAGTGGAAATCACCTTTTTAACCATCAACCCTCCTGCGGCGAGCTTTTCTGCAATTACCTCACCCTTTGTTATATATTCTCCATTTAGTCTTGCAATATATTCAGGTGCTTTTGAGATTACAATTCCCAACTCTTTTGGCAAGAAGTATGATTGAATTACTCTTTTATAGTTGCTCTTTATTATTGAGTCATCTCTTTTAACCTTCTCTCCCTTTCTAACAAGCACCTCACTCCTACCATTTAGCGGTATTGAGACTATTGCTGCATTCTTTTCATATATAAATCTACCAAGTTGCTTCATTAAACCATTCGATTAATTTAACTCTGTTATTTCTAAAATCTGGTCCATATACTACCGGTTTATATCTCCCATCAACTACAATTCCATTGTAATGGACCTTTGATGGGTTTGATATGAAGGAGAGTTTCTCACCATACTTATCTATATATGCACTGTTAATCAGCTTGAGTTCAACTGCAAGCCTATCCTCACTGTTTTTAATCGGAATATGTGTGAATTCAGGTGCAACTGCAAATATATCACTATCCTCGCCCTTCTCACTATCAATTCTTCCGTTCATAATTACTTTTCTTCCCTCTTTCTTGCTATCTATACTTGGCATAACAACCTTATACACCTCAGAAAATAGGTCGAATGGTGTTATGACAAACTCACTATTCATATCTGTTGAGGTATAATTTCTTCCAAGTGTATACAGCGTTCCATTTCTTTGTATGAATATATCAACAGCACCAAGAAGCTCTAAGCCATCAATGATTGCAAGAAGAAGAAGTTGGACTGGGAGGATATCGATTAGGTCTCCTGTTAGAAATATGGCTGTTGAATCTACATCTTCACCGATATTTTCAAACTGTCCCTTATGCTCATTTTTAATTGAAAGCAACTGCACAGTTATATATGAACGGATTATATCAGTGAGTAGTTCGGAGTCTGTCTTAACTGGTTTGTACAATACATAGTTTGCCCATGTATTTGATATCTTTTTAGTTGTTGAATCGATAGAAAGGAATGCTTTCAGCTTTGCGTTTGTAACGATATTTAGAAGTTTTTCTTTTGAAGACCAGTTAATCTTCCCGCTTGCATATACACTCTCCCTGTTAATCGGTCCAGAAAGATATCTTTTCTTAGTTTTCTTGGAAAGTCTGTTTATGTGAAAAGATGTTAGGTTTAGATCAAGAATCGTTACATCATTATACCCAAGTCTACTCTCAAATCCGTCTAAAAGTGATTTAATATATTCATTTCCAATCATCTTAATTGATACCTCTGAGCTATACTCTCTTATGGCTGAAACAATCGAATGTGCACTCATCCCTCTATCAAGAATATGGATTGAAACACTTGTAACTCCAATACCTTCGGCTGCAAAATTCATAATCTGACCACTTCTAGCACGAAATACATTCCAGTTGAAGCGACCTTCTAGTGCATCAAAATACTCAGACCAGAAGCTTTTCTGATATATATCTGTGATATTTAAAACCTGCGTTGTATCTTTTAGGATATATGTTCTCGGAATTGTATAGTCGGCAAAAGAAAGCTGTGAGTGAATCTCACCGTTTGTAATTAGGATCGAGAGATATGCATTTTTATCTAAAACAGGCAGTTTTAACACAAATGTAGATTATCAATTATCTACCAAACTTTACAGCACTTTGAGGATATTTTCAAACAGTATTATTCTGTTGCAGCATATGGAAGCAGAGCCATAACTCTTGCCCTCTTTACGGACTCAGTTATCTGTCTTTGATGCTTTCTACAAACTCCACTCTTTTCTGTTGAGATTATCTTTCCTTTCATAGATGTAAATTTCTTTAGTTGATATACATCCTTGTATGAAACTTCAGATACTCCACCTTCACAAAGTGGACATTTTAGATTTAGAACTATCTTTCTTCTTCTTCCTTTGTTGTTCTTCTTCTTTCCTCCGTATGTTGAGGTCTCATTATCAGTTATACTTGTATCATCAAATACATCTGTTAATGTTGGAGCTACACTCAATACTTTCTCTTTTTCCATATGCTACTTATTTTCTAATTTAAAATGGCAACTCATCTAGTGGATCTTCATCCTTACTCTCTTCTACTTCCTCACTCTTTTTAGATGCTTTCTTCTTTGATGGTTTTGTCTCTTGGTCAAAACCCATATCATCTGCATTATCCTCATTTACTGCAACACCGTCCATACCTACACCCTGCTTACCCTTACTATCAAGAAGAATCATCTCATCAAGTCTTACCTCTGTCTTATATTTTGTAACTCCACTTGCCTCATCTTCCCATGATCTTGTTGTTAGAGAGCCTTGTACATACACCTTCATTCCCTTAGAAAGAAGTTGCTGACAGATCTCCGCCATCTTATTCCATGCAACGATATTGTGGAACTCAGCTAGTTCTTGCTGTTCACCATCTGGTGTTTTCCATGACTTGTTTGTAGCCAATCCAAATGTAGCAACAGGTGTTCCATTCCCTGTATATCTAAGCTCAGGATCTCTTGTTAGATTTCCGATAAGCTGAACTAAGTTTAGTGATCTTGCAGACATTTTTTGTATAAATAAATTTAATCTAATCCTATGTTACCAAAAGAAAATGAAATAATCTTGAACTAAGCTTCAGCTCCCATTTCCTTTTTCTTAATACGCTTTCCAATCATCTCAGGCTTCTTAATATCAACAATCATATATCTCAAAATTTCTTGCTTCA
>CAYQNB010000075.1:0-3152 GCA_964418805.1 uncultured Candidatus Saccharibacteria bacterium
TTCCTGTTCTACAATCTTTCTAACAGTTTCCCTATATGCAACCTGTGGTTTTCCAACATTTGCCTCTACATTAAACTCTCTTTTCATTCTATCCACCATGATCTCAAGGTGAAGCTCACCCATTCCTGAGATGATTGTTTGACCTGTTTCATGGTTGCTAGAGACAATGAATGTTGGGTCTTCTTTTGCAAGTCTGCTAAGTGACATACCCATCTTCTCTTCATCTGACTTTGTTGCTGGCTCAATTGCTTGAGATACAACAGGTTCAGAAAACTGAATCTGCTCAAGGATTATTGGCTTACTCTCATCACAAAGTGTATCTCCCGTTACAGAGTCCTTAAGTCCAACGATTGCTCCAATATCTCCAACTCTTAACTCCTCAACCTCTTCTCTGTCTTGAGCATGCATAAGGACAAGTCTTCCAACTCTCTCTCTAATATTTTTTGTTGCATTAAGTACATATGAACCAGCTGATATCTTTCCTGAATATACCCTGAAGTATGATAGTGTACCGATATGTGGGTCGTTAATTAGCTTGAATACAAGAGATGAGAATGGTTCTCCGTCATCTACACTTCTTGATATCTCCTCTTTAGTTTTTGGATGAATTCCAACAACGGGAGGAAGATCTTTTGGTGATGGAAGACATGTAACGATATAGTCAAGAAGCTTGTTAACAATTACAGTTCTAGAGTCACCACCCATAACTGGGAATAGCTCTCCTGCAAGTGTTCCTTTTCTAAGACCCATCTTTAACTCATCAGAACTAATCTCTTCACCGGCTAGATATTTTTCCATCAGCGCATCATCCTGCTCTACAATTCTTTCAACAAGAATCTCTCTTAGTTTCTTTGTTTTTTCTGCTAGATCTGCTGGAATCTCTTCTGCTTCTAGTTTTGTTGAATCAACATTGTCATATGTGTATGCCTTCATATCAATTAGGTCAACAAATCCTCTAAGGGAGGTCTCTTTTCCAATTGGGATTATGAGTGCAACTGCCTTAGGACTTAATCTCTCTTTAATTGATGCAAGTGCCATATCGAAATCTCCACCAAGTTTATCCATTTTATTAATAAAACAGACTCTTGGTACTTTATATTTATCAGCTTGTCTCCATACAGTTTCAGATTGACTTTGTACGCCTTCTTCTGCGTCAAAAACAACAACTCCACCGTCGAGTACTCTTAGAGATCTTTCAACCTCTGCTGTGAAGTCCACGTGACCTGGTGTATCGATGATGTTAATTCTATACTTAGTGTCATTAACGCTCCAAAAACATGTAACAGCAGCAGACATAATTGTGATTCCTCTTTCCTTTTCCTGTGCCATGAAGTCTGTTGTTGCAGCACCATCATGTACCTCACCAATCTTGTGCTTTTGGCCTGTGAAAAAGAGAAGTCTCTCTGTTGTTGTTGTTTTACCAGCATCAATGTGTGCAATGATACCGATATTTCTAATCTTATCTAGATCGAACTTTACATTATATGTTTGAGTCGCCATGTGTATTAAAAAAAGTTTATATTTACCAGAAAATCTTCTTGGATTTGCGAATACGTAGGGATTATATCAGACTACTTGATTGCTGCCAACAGCTTTCGAGCAGAGTTTGTTACATCTCCGACAAGATCCAAATCTAGAGCTTTCTCAAATGCTACTTTTGCTTGATCCACATTATTCTCACTCATCTCAAGCTTTCCAAGAAGAAGATAGTATTGAGGGTTGTTTCGATCTAAGTCTGAGAGCTCTTTTAGTGATTCCCTTGCAAGCGCAATCTGATCATTTTCTGTTTCATACACTATCTTTTGTGCAAGATATTCTTTCTTTTGAAGATCTGTCATTGTTAGTTTCTCAATCTTAGAGAGGTATAGTTGCATCTTTCCAAACTCTCTTTGAGCATATGATATCTCGGTCAGTCTCATCTGTGTCTCAAATTCATCCTGATCTGCAAGTGCGATTGCACTTTTAGCCTTTGAATACTGTTCTTCTGAGAGCAACATATCTACATATGCATATACAATTCCATCTTTCTCTGTACTTGTTGAGAATGTCACAGCCTTTTCAAAGCTTGATATTGCAAGGTCAAGATCACCTTGGATATATTGGGCTTTTGCAAGAAGTGTATATATCTCACTTGTGTATGATCCAAGATTTAGTGCATCGTTTAGTACATCAACAGCACTACTATGATTTCCAAAGTCAAAGTATGCTCTTCCTAAGAAGTATAGTCCATCAGGATAGTCGACCATCTCCTCTTTTATTGGTTCAAGCGATTTAATTGCAAGATATGGGTATCCTGCGTTGATAAATTCTCCTGAGAGATATGCACTGGCAAACAGCTTATCATCCCCCACACTATTTAATGCCGCAAGATATGAATCATGTATTGCAACAACGTTCTCATCATCACTGACTACGGTCTCTTTTAGATCCTTAATCTCATTTTTTGCCTGTGTTGTATTTGTTAGCTTTAGAAATGCGTTTATCAGTTTTGATTCAAAGTATTGTGATGAAGAGGTGTCTTTAAGCTCTAGATATTTCTCAACCTTATCAATCTCTCCTCTTTTTATATATGTTTTTGCAAGTCCAAGTCTTGCTGGCTTATTATCAACACCAAGAATTGCTTTTGTATATATATCTTGGGCTGATTTGTAATCCCCAAGTTCGTAGTATCTGTTTGCAAGAAGTGTATATAGTTTCGATCTGTCAGAAAGTGAGAGTTTGCCTGTTGATTTCTCAATTATCTCAAGTGCCTGATTGTTCTGTCCTTTATCCCCAAGTACTTTAACAATCCCAGCAAATGCATCATATTCTGACGAGACCTTCTCGGTTGCAAG
Organism: uncultured Candidatus Saccharibacteria bacterium; assembly: GCA_964418805.1. GTDB lineage: Bacteria > Patescibacteriota > Dojkabacteria > SC72 > SC72 > CAYQNB01. The sequence goes on from CAYQNB010000075.1 coordinate 2,835, forward strand.
AGTGTAGTTGTACAACGCCTGTGCATACAGATTCTGGTCGTAGTATGTATCAGCCTGCTTTACAATCTGCTTATACTCATCCAGATCTTGCTGTGAAGTTGGCTTGAAGTATATGTATAGTGCAACTCCTATTAATATTGTTAGAAGGAGAAAAATATATCTCCAGATATTTTTGGGCATTTTCATTAAGTCCATGTTAGTTTAGACTTGCATTCAAGTCAATTATCTGACACAATCTCTCGTCCTGACAAATCGAGTACCTTTATATACCAATATATGTTACTCTTTTTATAACAGGAATAAGTTAAATCACAACCT
>CAYQNB010000076.1:0-2825 GCA_964418805.1 uncultured Candidatus Saccharibacteria bacterium
TTCTAGGAAAGCTTTCAAATCATATCGGTTTTAACAATATTAATATATTAAATGATGGGTATAATTCAAATGTTAATGGCTTTTTAGCTGCAATTGATATTTTGAAGGCAAGTTCGCAGAGTGTTAAATATATCTCAACTCATGGGATTTTTGAACTAGGTAAAGGGAAAAGAGATGCGTATGAGAAGATTCTTAAGGCATTGATGGATAGTGGAATTAAGCTTCTAACAACTGATCCACTGTTTGCTTCAATTGGCATATATGAGAATGTTTCTGTATTTGTAGATGATATGGATATTGCAAACAGACTAAGGGAAGTTTCTAACTCTGATACACTTCTTCTAATTGAAGGAAGGCATACAAAGCAATTTACAGATTCACTTGGGATTGAGAGGGTTTATTAACGCTCTATTTCCCTAGAAGTTCTCTAACGACCTCTTGATCACTCCAAGCAATCTCATTTACCCCATCAAGATTCATACTCTTTTCATGACCTTTGCCTGAGATTATAACTGTGTCATCTTTAGATACAATACTTAGTGCATACTTAATTGCTTCTCTTCTATCTGTGATTATATAGTAGTCTTTGTTTTCCACCTTACCACTCTTTACAAGACCATCTGCTATCTCATTGCAGATGGAGTTGATGTCTAGTCCTCTTGGATCTTCTGCAGTTAGGATTGTTATATCCGAGTATTTTGCACTGGCTTTTCCCATCAATGGTCTTTTGTGCTCATCCCTATACCCTGCACTTCCAAAGACCGTTATCAGTTTTCCTTTTGTTAACTCTTTTGCATGTTTTAGAACATTTTCAAGTGAGTTTGGAGTATGCGCGAAATCAACTACAACTGAAAAAGGCTTACTCTGAATTACTTCCCATCTTCCTTCTAATGTTTTAATCGCCTCAAGTCCATTTTTCAAATGTTTTGTATCGATATTAAGTGCAGATGCAGTACATATTGCTGCAAGTGCATTGGATATATTATATTTTCCAGGAAGTGCCAGTTTTATATCTGTTGATACACCTGATTTTGTGGTTAGTTCAAAAGTTGAGCCATTTATTGAGTGTTTGATCTTTTTTACGAAATAGTCTGCTTCTTTTTCAATTGAATAAGTAAGGATATTCTTCATATGATCTTTAGAGATTTGGTCTAGTTTATTGTATGAATTGTCATCATCTTTATTCAATACAACCATTCCATCTCTGTTAAGTTTTCTTATTAGACTAGCTTTTGTATTGAGGTAGTTGTCATATGTTTTATGATAGTCCAGATGTTCGTGAGAGATGTTTGTGAAAACTGCAACTTCAAACCTAATTCCGGCAATTCTGTGTTGATCTAGTGCATGAGATGTTGTTTCTAGAACGATATACTCAATCCCCTCCTCTTTCATCTTCTTAATAATCTTGAAAAGAAGTTTTGGATCTGGTGTTGTTACATGGAATCCTGTGTCCATATTTAGCTTTCCAGATTTTGCATTTATTGATGAAAGAAGTCCTACTCTTTTACCTGCACTGTTTAAGATTTCATATATCATATTTGTAGTAGTGGTTTTACCATCAGTTCCGGTTACTCCAATGAACTTTATGTTTCTAGAGGGGAATCCATTGATGGCATTATGAAAGAGTGCGTTGAAGAGATGGAAAATGTTTTTAAGTTTTTGTGGTAGTAGTTTTGAGATACGCATATATCAAGATTATATCATTTAGGGAAATTGTGTATAATTAATCCATGAATATATATTTAGTACTTCTTTCATTTGCAGTTACTTTTGTTCTCTTTTTCCCTTTTATTGGTGTTATGTATAAGTTGAAGATGAGAGATCCCGGTGGAAAGAAGATTGATTTTCAGGGAAATGATACTCCAATTCATAATATGCTTAAAAAGTCTAAAGGTGGAGTTCCAATTGGCGGTGGCTTACTTGTTGTTGTGACAACAGTTTTAATCTATCAGTTGGCTCTAAATCGAGATGTGCAACTATATTCAATTGAGGGAATACTTCTATTTGCATTTATATCTTTTGGATTTGTTGGATTGATTGATGATTATACAAAAACATTCAGCGTGAGGAATATATTTCTCCCACTTGGAATGAAGTTAAAGCTTCTAATCCAACTTATGCTTTCCGCGTTTATCGCCTATGTTCTAGTGGTTAAATTAGAAGTATCAATCTATGAATTCTCAACATTTATCTCCTTGGGGATTGTAACTTTTTCAATTGCATTTCTTGCAAATGCATTTAATATCACGGATGGTGTTGATGGACTTGCAGCGGGTTTACTGCTTATTGCAATCTTACCGATTCTTATCATTTCATACATGGTGGGCATCGATGCAATATATCTATTTCTAATTATTCTCTTTGGAAGTACTTTGGCCTATCTGTATTTCAATATCTCTCCAGCTAGGATTTTTATGGGTGATGCAGGCTCAATGGCATTTGGCTCAGTCTTAGCTGTGGTTGGGCTATTAACTATGCCAATCCATATTGTGAGTATTATCTGCCTTGTATTTATACTGGAGGCTATCACTTCGGCACTTCAAATCACTTGGAAGATCCTGTTTAAGAAGAAGCTTTTCCCAATTGCACCTTTTCATCATCTGCTTGAATTTAAAGGATGGGATTCATCAAAGATCTCATTAAGATTCTATATCGTGGGGATTATTCTTAGCCTTGTCTCCTTGCAAGTATACTTTGGTTAAGCAGAAATAAAATCAAATCTTCTAAACTCAATATATCCTTTCTCAATTTTCTCTTGGAAACTGAAGTCCATAATATAGTTTGATCTTATCGAGTTAGTTCCGCTATCATTACCTACTTTTATC
>CAYQNB010000077.1:0-2816 GCA_964418805.1 uncultured Candidatus Saccharibacteria bacterium
CTGTAATGATGACATATGCACTGATTAGTTCAAAGTACAAAGAACGGATATCCAGAGCAATATACCTAGACCCAGCTAACTATTACATCGGAGCAGGAAAGGGTACCTGGTCAGGAAGTATGGATTATAAACCAGACAAACCCACAGTATCGGATATGCTCTCACAGTTAAAAACGGATGTAACAGTTGATGTTGTTCATTTCTCCCTTCGAAACTGCACCAAAGACAGCTACTTTGATGGAGATTTGAAATCTAAAGGAATTGATAGAGACGAAGGGTATACAAGACTGAGCGGAGAGATGGTTCAATCTTTCCATGCCAGTACACCTAAAAAGAATAGGGGGCAGTTTCTTAAACTCCCCGATGTCTCCCATTCATACTCAATGCATGGTAATCCAGAAGAAAGTTTTGAAAAGATCTCTAACCTAATACATCAACTACTAGTATGAAAGAAAAATTCGGTAGCAAAATAACGTTCATGCCAGATGCAACAAGGGGTGCTGTTAGATTTCTAACTAGTGAGCAGTTAAAGGCAACTGGTACTAAAGATATAGTTGTTAATACACTTCATCTGCTAATTTCACCTGGACCTGAAGTAATTGAGACACTTGGTGGAATTCACCAATTTATGAATTGGAATGAAGGAAAGATATTAAGTGACTCTGCAGGTTTCCAAGTCTTCTCACTATTACATTCTAAAAAATGGGAAGGAAAGATTACAAACCAAGGAGCAACATTTAAATCTCCAAAAGATGGAAGGGTGTACGAGATAACGCCAGAGCGAAGTATTCAGATTCAGATGATGTTAGGAACTGACATCCTTACTGTACTTGATGATTGTAGAAAGGCCGAAGTTACAAGAAAAGAAGCGCAGGATAGTGTGCAAAGGACATTGGAGTGGGCAGCAAGATCAAAAGCTGAGTTTGAAAAACTTGGTGGAAGAGAAAAAGGAAAACTGCTTGGTGCTGTAGTGCAGGGTGGAAACCATCTTGATCTAAGAGAACATTGTGCATAAGAGCTAACCAAGATGGATTTTGATATCTACAACTTTGGAGGATATGTAATTAATGACAAGGGAAAGCTTGCAACTGAGGAGATGAAGGTAGTTAATGATAATACACCGAAGGATAAACCGAAATACGCGATGGGTGTTGGAAAGCCTGAAGATATAGTTGAGGCTGCAAAACTTGGATATACAATCTTTGATACAGTTTTAGTAACTAGAAATGCAAGGCATGGGACACTGTATACATCTGATGGAATAGTGAGGATTAACAATGCACAATACTCTCTTGATACTTCCGCGCTTGATGCAAATTGTGATTGTGAGACATGTAAGAATCATACAAAAGCATACTTACACCATATGTTAAGAATCGATGAGGCAACTGGAATGGTATTAGCAACAATACACAATCTCAGATACTATCAGAAACTTGTAGAGGACTTAAATATTCAGTATGGCTACGTTTAACCTTTCATCTTCTCTTTAATACCTACTATCCTTTTTGTATATCCAACTCTATTAAATATCTCAATCGCTTTCTTGTAGTATTCTTTTGATAGTTTTGGGTTTTGTTTTTTGATTACATCGGCAAGTGCCTCATATCCTTCAGCAATATCCTTTACCCACTTCTGTTTAATTGCAATCTTAATACCTTTCTCAATACTCTTCACACTATTCTCCATGTCTCCAATATTTTCGTATGCATATCCAAGTCTGATGTATAGGGTAGGCACAGACATGGAATATTTTGAATCAGCCATCTTAATTGTATCCGTAATCAGTTTAACAACCTCTTTAGTTTTTCCAATCTTCATATATACATTTGAGATATCTCCAAGCAGGGTAATGATGCGTATTTCAAAGTTTGATACCTTTGCATATTCAAGTGCTTTTTCATAGTTTTCTAAAGCTCCTTCATATTCTTGCTCATGATATTGAATGTTTCCAAGCACTGCATATATACTTGCAAGTATCTGCTCATTCTTTTTAATCGGTTGTGCAATCTTTAATGCTTCCTGTGCTTTCTTATTTGCAATACCGTAATCTCCTTTGAGTATGTATAGGTATGAGAGTGAGCGAAGTATGTCAGCTCTTTTTAAATCATCTTTACATATCTCCAATATCTCATTGTATGCCGTCTCAGATTGTTCAATATCCCCTAAATCTCTTTTCAATACAGCGATCCTTTCAAGTATCTCAATCTTTTCAACATCATTTGTTGTTTGCTCTAAAGCAGTTTGGAGTATATCTAGTGATCCTGAAAGATTACCTTTCAGATTTCGTAGATTATCAGCTGTCTTAAGTTTTTTTGATATTGATATGTTCATATATTTGATTATATCATTTGGACGAGACGAGGGCTTATAGTGTTGAACCTTTGTTTTTTATAATGTATAATTCGCGATATAATCAAATAATTTTATTATACCTATTAATGATTGATGGAAATCATAATATTCCCTATCAGCAGCGAGTAGAAATAGCTAATTCTCGAATTAGGAATAATCAAGCAGCAGATGTTATATTTTCACCATTTACTGAATATTTAGACTCTTTAAGTGCACGCTTAGATAGTAAAAGGGTTTGGAGGGTACTCAATTCCTATTTGTGGCCTCATATATGGCAACAAATAACTCCGGATTCCGTGATTTCAGGTCTACATGATAGTTGGGAGGCAAATAGTTTAACTCTTGATCAATATAGAAGAAATCACTTAGGTGAACTTGAGCCTTACCCAGATGAACTCGACTTTAGTAGTTTAAGTGATGAGTGTGGGTTAGTTGCGGATATCATATTCGCACTTGAATCT
>CAYQNB010000078.1:0-2686 GCA_964418805.1 uncultured Candidatus Saccharibacteria bacterium
CAATTATATATCTTGCAATGTATATACTTGATCCAATAATAGTAGATCAGCTTAAGAATGTTGGGTTTGTATATGTAACACAGTTTTTCAATGCAGATTTTACAATTGCACTAATTATAGTTTCAATTAGTATATTGATTGGTGTATTGGCAGGTGTATATCCAGCTATTAAAGCAGCAAGATTAGATCCTGTTAGAGCACTTAGGTATGAGTAGTTAATCTACTAATATTTCACTCCAATAGATATCAAATGGACCTTTGTGAAGTTTAGCCACTGTTTTATCAAGTGCCTTAAATATCTTCATAAAATTTCCCTTGAAATACATGAGCTGCGTTGAGAATGGAAAATCTTTGTTTTGTACAAGATGCTTAAAAAACTTGGCCGCACTCCTAGCGCCTGCCTCATTAGCCATGTAGTCAAGGCGGTGAAGTGGATCTAAAATTCCTTTAGGAAAGTCAGCATCAACACCTATGCTTTCAATGGTTTGGTGAAACTCCCAAGCACGACCAGCAAGCCATGCTAGTGAAACTCCTACATCTTGAGGTGAATCTCCATCTAAATGCATAAATACTTTAACAGCATTTGGCACGCGAAGTAACGGAGATTGTGCTTGCAAGAGCTTTGCACAATTGAATGATAAGAAGTAGTGACTCCAGTAGTGTGCCATTCGATCCTTCCCAGAAAATGCCATTAGATCTAAATAGTGATCAAAGTTTGTTCTATCAATATCCCCTACACGCTCAAATGATGGTTCTGCCTTCAAAATACCTGGGAAGAATCGCCAAAGGGTATTTTGCCCCTTTATACCCTTGTGAAGTTCTTCCTCCACAATATCCATTGGCAGTGCTATCCCCATCTCCTCCAATTCTTCTAATTTGAACCACTTTCCAAACACTCCCCCCATACAATATGAAAATATGGTCATAGTATGCATAGTTCTAGTATATTCATCTAGTTGCTCAAAGCCTTCCAACTCTCCCAGTACTTGCATAGAACATGAGAGTGCAAAATCAATAATATCATTAATATCATTTGTATCAGGCTGTCTGCTCAACATATCATTCATTGTTCTAACAAAAACCTCTCTTATTAATGGGTTATTTGTAATATGAAATTTAAGAAATGATGCATGACCATTTTCAACAGTTATGAATGGGGGAGAAGCCTCGTTTGATATCTCCTCTGTTAATCGCTCAATGTAATCTAAATCGTATAATGAGGGAGATTCAGTTTCTAAGTTTCTTGGAGAAATATCCAAACCGTAGATGGCAGAAGATCCAAATGTTAATGATACTAATCCAGCAATCTTTAAGACATTTATGAACTCAGCTCTTGTCATCCAGTTTGCCGAAGGTTGTCGAAAAGGGTCAGCTTCAGTTGTACGTATTTCTATGCTGAATATGTAATATATTAACTATTACCCAGTGATTCTACCACTTACATCATCCCAATTCACTACACTCCACCAATTTTCAATATACTTTGCTCTGTCATTTTGGTAGTCAAGATAGTATGCATGCTCCCAAACATCATTAACAAGTATTGGAGACATACCAGAGAGTGAATATAGATTATGCTTTTCAATCTGCATAATGAAAAGATCTTTCTTCTCATCCATACAAAGTACAACCCAACCTGAACCCTCAACACTCTTTCCTGCATCACTAAACTGCTTCTTAAATGCCTCAAAAGAACCAAAACTGCCTTCCAAAGCCTTCAAAGCATCACCAGTTGGCTGATTATTCTCCACAGGCTTTCTCATATTCTTCCAGAAAACATCATGAAGAAGATGACCATTTAGATTAAAGCTTAAATCCCTTAAAACATGCTTGATATTGATCTCAATCTTGCCATCCCTTGAGTCCTCTAGAAGCGACAAAGCATTGTTTGCGCCATCAACATACCCTTGATGATGTTTAGAGTGGTGAAGACGCACAATCTGCTCTGAGATCACAGGTTGTAGATCACCATACTCATACGGAAGCTTTGTTAACTCATATTTTGTACTCATAGATATTTAATATTAACTTAATTAGATACAAATCCATCACTAAACTGTGCAAGTCTTTGTACAACATCGCCAGATTTAAAGAGAAATACGTTCTTTCCCTTTCTTTTTGTCTGTACAAGACCTGTTTTAATTAACTCTTTCACATGATTTGATACTGTTGGTTGGGGAATATCAAGTTTCTTTGAGATCATAGTTACACAGTTTCCTGAAACACTATCCGTATTTAGATCACAATCACACTGCGAATCAACAATCTCCATGAATATGGAAAGCCTTGTTGGATTGGAAAGAACTTTAAAGATTTTTGATATACCAATATTTTTCATACTTCAATTGCACAATATATAATATATATGTTAATCTAAACGGTAATATATTTCAAATCTAGAATATGAACAATAGAGTGATCATAATTGGAAGTGGACCAGCAGGCCTAACAGCAGGAATATATGCTGGAAGGGCAATGTTAAATCCAATACTTCTAACAGGAAAAGAACCAGGAGGACAACTAACAACAACAACACTTGTAGAGAACTTTCCTGGATTTGTTTATGGAGTGATGGGACCAAAACTGATGTCAGATATGCTTGAGCAGGCAAAGAAGTATGGAACAGAGGTCGTCCATGAGCAGGTTGAGAGTGTAGAACTTGATGGAGAAATTAAAAAAGTTAGTA
>CAYQNB010000079.1:0-2639 GCA_964418805.1 uncultured Candidatus Saccharibacteria bacterium
CTTGCATCTGAAGCAACTTTTGGTGTTATGAAAAAGAACTTAATTAAACGATCAAGAGAACCTTCGTAATCATCTGATAGAATCTCTAAACTATCACTCACATCACTTGGATCTACATAGATGAAAGCTAATAAGCAGGCAACATCATTTGCATCCATTAATTCTTCAAGATTTTCAAAAGCACTATCTGTTTCAAGATGCACATGTGTATCAATCCAATCACCATCATTACACTTTTCAATATCTAAAACCTGTTCTTGGTTTAAATCTCCATCATTCTCATCGCTCTTTCCTTTTTCATTTTGCATATTTAACACTACAAGTGTAGCAACTGAGAGTAAAAGAAGAATGATAATAGGAATTAAGAGATATCTATAGTTACTAGCGATAGATTTTAGTTTAATAATACATTCTTTCATGACAGTGTATATATAATTAGATATAATAAGAGTATATGAACTACAAACTTAAATCAATTCTTCTTTTCATATCCTGTATTGTAATATCAGTACTAGGAAATATCTTCATTGCAAATCAGTTTCCTTCTAAGGCTGTACCAGATGATCTTCTTTTTAATATTGTCGAACACTCAATACTTCTTGAATATATATCAGACATCTTTGTATACGCAGGTATTCTTCTCTTCATTCCAGTATTTAGAAAGTATAGTGATAGGCAGAAGTATAATCTCTTTAATCAAATATCAATCTTCTTTATCCTACGGGCCATTTTCATGATATTCACACCACTTGGAAGACCAACAGGTGTAGATTTTCCAGGGCACGGCATATTTAGAGAGTTAACAGTACAGCTTGGAATGTTTCCATCAGGTCATATTGGACTTCAAGCACTAATATATCTTCTAATCCCAAGCATTGAGTTTAAGACTTTAAAAAAGTTTGCACTCATCATCCTAATACTTTCTGCAATATTAATGGTTGTGAGCCTAGGACACTACAGTATTGATGTATTTGGAGGTATTCTTCTTGCATACTTTGTAGTACATAGGTTTAGGAGTAGGGAATAGACTACATACACTATAGGATGATATAATATACCCCTATGAATAACAGAGAAGGACCTTCATTATTACAAAAAGTAGCACCAGTAACATTTGTGGTACTTGCGGCATGTTCAACAGCCGAAATAGCAGAGATCAATCAGATTGAATTTCTTGATTATAGAGGAGGAGCACCACAGATTCTTCCATTTACACCTTCAGATGAATTTCCAAACTATGTTCCGAAACCTGTAATCAAATTACCAGAAAATTATGAATGCACATCTTCAATTTGTAACGAAAGTACAACACTATTCTTAGAACTTCTAAACATAGCTCCAGATTCTGAATTAGGAATTCGAATTCATGAGATAGTTCGAAAGAATACGATAGTCACAGATAGGGTTGGAATTGATAGATTGTGCGGTTCAAATGCACTAGCATGCTATTATCCTGAAGCAAATGCTATTGTAGTGAGAAATACTGACTATGAAGATGATGTTTTTGAAGCTCAAGATAATGCACAGTTAGTTTTACACGAGATTATACATTGGTTCGCAAACCAGGGTGGGAAAGTAACATATGGAGAGACTTCTCCTCAAGAAAACAGTGCAGTTGGAGTTATGCTAAATCAAAATAGTGCAAATCTACTAATTGCACAGCAGATAGACAATGGAGATTGGCAGTTAGAACAATACGATGGACGTTTTTCCGAGACAATTGCTGTAATACTTGAGATGGTATTGGATTTGAGGCTGAAAATGATGCTTAGTGATGATAAGCAACTTCTAAAATTTGATGAGTATTTTTCGCCTGAGAATTATAATAATCCTGGATATACAAGATACGCAATGAACGGGCTAGCTGAATTGATACAAAATGGCGCAGACCAAGAGGCAATTGATGCAATTTTCAAGATATTAAACTTTATATATGACACTTCAGCATATATAGCAACAAACGAAACACTTTCAGCAGAAATAATGTCAGCAATTGATGAGGATGATCCACAGAGATTACTCCAGATCATAACTCAAGCAAACACAGGGATAGAAAACGCCACACTTAATGAATCCACAGAAACAATAATAACTCTCATGGAAACAGAAAGTGCACTGCGTCTTCTTCTTGCACCAATTAATCCAAACACAGCAGACACAATGATACGTATGACTGGGGAGAATAGAGTTGAAATTATAGTCATTACTCCAAATACAGAAGAACAACTTCAGAGGTTAAAAAACTTTTTTGCGACATATGGCATATACTACGACAAGCTTGAAATTGTAAAATAGTAGTTTAAGTTTCTGATAGAATAGAGCCAATATAAAATATTCAACACAGAAATGGCAGAGATAAAAACAAAAGTAAATGACGCTAGTGTAGTAGATTTCATAAATAGTGTTGAAGATGAAAAGAAAAGAGCAGACGCCTTTGAACTTCTAAAGATATTCACAGATATTACAAAAGAAAAACCTAAGATGTGGGGTACAAGCATAATTGGATTTGGAAAGTACCACTATAAATCAGAGAGAAGTAGTCAAGAAGGTGATTGGCCACTAGCAGGGTTCTCACCAAGAAAACAGAACCTAACACTATACGTAATGCCAGGTTTTGAGAATCTAGACAAACTTCTTAA
>CAYQNB010000080.1:0-2452 GCA_964418805.1 uncultured Candidatus Saccharibacteria bacterium
CCTCTTTTCATCTAAGCTTCCTGTCATCTTTCCAACTAAAACCTGCCTTAGAATCTCTAGGGATTGTGAAATGAACTGAGGAATGTTAACACCACTGCTCTCCATGTTTGAAACAAGCTTTAAACCACCCTTGGCGTCACCTTTGATGAGAAATTCCAGGAAATCTAGTATTAATGTTGTGTCTGGAATACCAAGTACCTTTCTCACCTCATCGACACTCACCTCTTTTGGCTTCTCACTTGTACTCTGACCACTCACAACAACTTCTAAAAGTGAAAGAGCATCTCTAAAACTTCCATGAGCATTCTTAACAAGTATCTCGATGGCACCCGACTCAATCTTAACACCCTCTTCCTTTGAAATTCTTTCAATCATCTGCCCAATCTCCTTCTCATTTCCAAGCTTCAGGTCATATCTTTGGCATCTTGAGAGAATTGTTGATGGAAGCTTATGCACATCTGTTGTTGCAAGCATGAAGATGACATGACTTGGCGGTTCCTCAAGTGTTTTGAGAAGTGCATTGAAAGCCTCTTTTGTTAACATATGTACCTCATCAATGATATATATCTTGTACTTTCCCTCACTTGGTGAGAACTCTAGCTTCTCTTTTAGCTCTCGAATCTGATCAATACCTCTGTTTGATGCAGCATCAATCTCAATTAGGTCAAGGAAGTTTCCGTTTGTAATGGCGCTGCAGTTTTCACACTTTGAACAGGGATTTCCATCCTTTTCCAACTTCTTGCAGTTTAATGCCTTTGCAAGAATTCTTGCTGTACTTGTCTTTCCAGTACCTCTTGAACCAACAAAAAGGTATGCATGTGCAATTCTGCCACTTAACACTGCATTTTTAAGTGTCTTTGAAACATGCTCCTGTCCAATTAGTGCATTGAAGTCTTGGGATCTATATTTTCTGTATAGTACTACTGACATGTTATTAGCATAGGTAAATTGCATGCATTACTACAAGCGACACTATATGGATATTGTTATAGATTGGTAAAAGGCGATATGACATTTTGGCAATCAGGTACACTGTGAGAAGAATCTTTAAGAACTATTCTTCCTAAGCCTACTCACCTCCTGTTCAAGCATCTGTGAGTATAGTGCATAGCCAACTGTTGAGATTGAACCTGACTGCTGTTTTCCTAAAATATCCCCAGCCCCTCTTATCTCCAAGTCCCTGTTTGATATCAAAAAACCAGATCCAAGTGATTGGGCATCTTTAATTGCAAGAAGACGATCCTTTGCATTACCTTTATTAGACTTATACATCATATATGCATATGCCTGCCTGTTTGATCTTCCAATCCTCCCTCTGATTTGGTACAGGGTTGAGAGACCAAAATTCTCTGCACCATCAACAATGAGAGTGTTTGCATTTGGAAGATCAATTCCATTTTCAATTATGGTTGTGCACACAAGTACATTAATCTGACCATTTGAAAATCTTCTCATTACACTCTCCAGCTGTTTGCTTGCCATCTGACCATGTGCAATATCAATAACTAGGTTCTCAAATCTTTCTGCAAGCCTACTTCTAATACTCTCAATATCAGATACCCTGTTGTGAAGAAAGTATACCTGACCATCTCTTTGCACCTCTTTTTCAATCGCACTATACACACTGCTCCAATCAAAAGGCTCAATTATATTAACAATCTCCTTTCTATTTTCAGGAACGCTTGCAAGAATACTCATATCTCGTATTCCTGATACTGCCATACTTAAGGTTCTTGGGATTGGTGTTGCACTCATTGAAAGTACATTAACATCTAGCCTTTTTGCCTTAATCTTCTCCTTCTGTTTAACCCCAAACTTCTGTTCCTCATCAATTACAAGCAATCCCAAGTTTTTATACCTGATCGCATCAGAAAGAAGTATGTGAGTTCCAACAACAACATCAACCTTTCCACTTTCCAGATCTTCCAGAACCTTCTCCCTTTCTTTCTTGCTTCTAAATCTTGAAAGAAGTTCAACCCTAACACCAAATGGTTCCAACCTATCCTTAAACACCTCAAAGTGCTGAGCAGCAAGAACTGTTGTTGGTGCAAGTATTGCTACCTGAAATGAGTTTGAGGCACAGATATATGATGCTCTAACAGCTATCTCAGTCTTTCCGAAACCGACATCTCCAACAACCAACCTATCCATCGGTATCTCATTTGAAAGGTCAGAAACTATCTGGTTTGTAATGACAATCTGATCTTCAGTATCACTATGTTTAAACTTAGCAACAAAATCCTTCATATCAAATGCACCAATGTCTTTAATCACAGGTTCTCTTCTTCTAATTCTTCGCATTGCATATATCGCAAGGAGCTCTTTTGCAATTCTTTCAATACTCTTTCTAACTTTTGCCTTTGCTCTTTGCCATGATCTGCCAGTTAGTCCTGTTAATTTTGGTTTTGACTTTGATGTTGCTTGAATATTGGAATTACTTGAATTATTGTGA
>CAYQNB010000081.1:0-2403 GCA_964418805.1 uncultured Candidatus Saccharibacteria bacterium
ATACCAAGTTCAGAGGGTAGGAATGTTAGATAATGAAAATATTTATCGAATCCATTACGATAACATTCAATTCCAGAAGGCAAATCTTGAAATGTACTTTCTGCAAACCATTTGTCAAATAATATAGCTAAGCTAGGATTGGTGACCGCAATTGTATCAAGTACACTCTGTCCAGATTCACGCAATTCATTGAAATCACCTCGATAAACCATAACTTTTTGAATTAACATATTAATAAATTTCTGATATAATATCCTATAGTATCTTGTATATCTTGACTATACTTTGACTATGCAAATTAAAACAAACTACATACATGGCAATGATATAGAGGCACTACGCCTCATATTCACATGCCATCAGATTGTAAATAACTTCTATCAAGACAAAAGATTCCTTCTTATAGATAAGTTGGATAGAAGAATGTGGAAAGCAGTATATCTTCCTAAACTTGAACTTGAAAAGATTCCAAACTTCTGGAAAAGAGTTAAAGCTATTAAGGATGTATCCTTGAATGGAATCGAAGCAAAGGAGCTAACAGAGCTCAAGCAAGATATTGTTAATAGTATTGAGTTTAAGAACACAGGTGATACTACAAGAGTACAGAACGAGTGGGAGGGGATTGTAAAAACTGGCTTCTATAACGACCTGTTTTCCATATTTTCAAACATTGATGTTAAAGAGGTTGTTGTTGAGATTAGAATTACAACATTTGGTACAACAGGATCATTTAGTCCAGCAAGAATTGAGAGAAACAAACTAATCATCCCCGTTGTCATTAGAAGTGATAATAGGATTGAATCAGTTGCTAATCTAATAATCTCAAGTATCGTTTCATTTTTGAAATATGATAATAAAAAGATTGGATGGCAAGATGAGTGGGAGATAAATCAATCAATAACAGACTTCTTTAAACTACACACATCACTTTCAAAGTATCTTCCAAATGAGATAGCAAGTATGGATCATATACATGATAATAATATCTCAGAGAAACTAATACTTGAAAGCAAACAATACTATGCAGATCTTGGTTTCCCAATTAAGAACTTCCTAGAATTTAAGAATAAGAATATTAAGATACTTGGTAAGTCTCCGAAAGTTCCATTCTCACATAAAGAAAAGATAATTCTTTCAACTCTTGTTGTTAATAGGGGAGAGGTAATATCTTTCAATGATATGGGAGATATAATATGGAAAGGGCAAGAGGATAAGTATTCTCTTTGGGCAATGTCAAAGTTAGTAGAAAAAACAAGAAAGAAACTAAAAGAAAATGGTATATACTCAGAGATACTACAAACTGTTAGAAAACAGGGGTATGTGTTGTATGATTAAGTTCTTTCAATATCATTTAACTGATTCCTGTATGGTTGAGTATTTACATATGTAAGCCAAAGTTTCATTTGCAAGTGATAAAAGTGGTACAACATATTCCATTTATCTCCAATTAATAACTTAATATCCTCGTTCGAATTATCTACATCCGTTCCAGGGTAATAGGCCCAAGAGAAATATCTTGGTTTAAGCTTCAGATTCAAGGGCACATTTAAATAGTACTCACTAGATTCATAGGTTCCTCCTTTGAATAGTTTCCTTATTCGATCATCAATCAAAGCAAGTTTGTTCTCTTCAAGATATTTAAGGTCAATTGGGATCTCTATGGTTTCTGGAAGAAGACTATCTATCTCATCTGACAATCTCTCTATTTCAACAGTTATATCCTGGTCAAAATTGCTCTTTGAAATGCACTCTAAAATAGCTGCAAGGGGAAGTATCCCTCCAATATGTCGATGAATCATCATAGCGTCTATATAATTCTGAAGCTTATCTTTTAGACCTTTGAACCTACTTATTCGCTTGAATATTTCTAAATGTTCTGAACTTACACCGCCACTAATAGATGTCAAACTTTCAGAGAGTATTTCATCGTGAGATATTCCACATTGTTCTAGACAATACAGTATATATTGAAGTTCATATTCATCTGTCTCAATAGAATTTAAAATTCTAGGTATAACCGACGCAACTATATAAGCTTCTCTTTCTGTAAGATTAATATCTAATTTCTTACCATCATTTGAAAAGGCTAGGTAATGAATCCAGCTATAAAAACTCGTAAAAAGAGATAAAAACCTATCAGTATCTTGTGTTCTCCTGCCAACTACTCCCATATCTGATAAAGGTACAGTCAGAAGTAAAATATCTGAAAGGCGATGAAACGTTAACCATTCATCTGATATGCTGAGATTGAGACCATCTAAAGCATCACTAAACAATCGTGCACCAGTCTCCAATCTTAAAGTCTCCATCATTGGAGAGAACGCTTTTCCCTCCGCAGGAATGAGGTTAAGTAGTTGACCAAAAAGTGGAAGCTCCTTGTGTATCTGCGCTTCTAATGTTGAT
>CAYQNB010000082.1:0-2366 GCA_964418805.1 uncultured Candidatus Saccharibacteria bacterium
ATGGTCCTTTACATCTAACTGTGTATCTAATATCGCACATCCTGGTCTCTCCCATGTAATCTCTTTATCTTCACATACTCTCCAAAATGTTAATTCCTCAATACCTTCCTGTTTACACAGATCTAGAAAATGAGTGTATGCAGCTTTTTGATATTCAAACCATGTTGGAAATGTTGCATCATCAATAGTGAAGGGCTTCGTTGGGTCAATCTTATCCCCCTGGTTGTTCTCATAGCTAAGATCAAACTCTGTAACTGCAAGTGAGGTGTTTGGAAGTGTATCTGTAATCTCTTTAAATGTATGTTTAATCTGCTCATCTGTTGGAAGTGCAAATTTTCTATCCTGTGGATTATATCCAAAATGACATTGAAGACCGACTAGATCAACCCTTACATTCTTTGCTGAAAGATCACTTAGTAGTTTGATGAATTTTTCTCTAATATCTGTCCTCATTACTACACCATGCTCATTTAGCATATATCTTCCCTCTGGATACTGATCAATTGCCCATGAAAAAATGTTCTCAATCATCTCAACCTTGCTTATCCCTGTTTCAAGATAGTTGTCATCTGGTTCTTGTACTACCTCATTAACTAACTTGAAATATGAAACCTTTCCCTTGTATCTTTCAATAACTGATCTAACGTGACTTTCTAAATACGAAAGCTTTTCTTCATTAGAAAGATTGAGGTAGAAGTCGGGCATTGCAGCAATCCTTCCTGTAATGACTGTGTTGAAATGGATTGGAATATTAGATTGATTTGCAAACTCTACAAGCTTATCCGTATTGCTCCAGTGATAGTCAGTTTGAGGGTTAGGACCTTTTGCAATGACTTTCATCATCCCTGTTCCAAACATTCCAAAAGCTGAAAAAAGTTTCTTTACTTGCTCTATATATTTATCACTAACTGCCTTATCCGCAACATTGTTGAAATATTTTTGATGAAGTACTCCACCTATCCTCATGTTACTTCTCTAAGCATTTATTAAGTCCACTCATATCAGCAAAGCAGCTTCCATTTCTGTCTAGGATTATTACAACATCAACTGTACTGAACTGATCAATTGTTGCTGTTACCACTTCTGTAATCTGCGCATCTGTAATTGTTCCACTATTATTTACAACCTTACAAAACTGTATAGTTGCGATTCTTTCCTCAATCTCAATCTTGAAATCTTTCCCACTACAGTTACTCTCTCCAACTAGTTTTAGTGGTGTGAATAGGCCAGAAATCTGTTCTTTCTCTGTTGCACCTGCAAGAAGTTGCTCAATTCCAAATGTTGCAACATCAACTCTAGTTGTTTCTCTTTCAACTGCAACCTTTACAGATGGATCATCAAAACTACTAGGATCTTTTGAAAAATATACTTCCACAATTTTTGTTGTGCTTTCACTCTGCTCCTCTTCTTCCTTTTCTTCTTCTATATCCAAATTGTCAGTATCAACAAATACCTTGCCGTCTGCTGTTACACACTGAGCTGGTTTGGTTTTCAAAATTGTATTGCCAGCCTCCACACATTCTTTGTATGAGGAGATTGCTGATGTTGTGTTGTAGTATATGTAGCCAAGCATGGAAAGAAGACCAACAATAACTACAACAAGTGATACAACAATTCTATTCGATCTATCCTTTTTCATATTAAAAGATTACAACCCTTTCCCTTTTAATACAAGAACTTGAAATACTTTGATAATAAATATAGTATTTGAGATGGCTGATTTCAAAATACGAAAAGCTTTAAGAATCCTACTTCTCACCAATGGAACCGTACTCTTTTCTGGTGCAATGTTTGGACCAGTATACGCAATATTTGTTGAGAAGGTCGGGGGAGATATCTTAGATGCCGGTATTGGTGCAACTGTCTATGCCCTTGTTGCCGCAATTGCAGTGCTCATATTCGGAAAATACTCTGACAGAATTAAACAGAATGAATTGCTAGTTGCCGCAGGATATGTACTAATTGCGATTGGATATTTCTTATACCTGTCTGTTGATACTGTCGCAATGATGTTAGTCTGTCAGTGCATAATCGGACTTGGCGAAGCAGTATATTCCCCCTCATTTGATGCCATTTATTCAAAGCATTTAAAACAGGAGAATGCAGGGACCTCGTGGGCTATGTGGGAAGCTATGAACTACTTCACTTGGGCAGGAGGAGCATTTGTTGGTGGAGTTGTTGCCTCATATTTTGGATTTAAATCTGTCTTTGTCATGATGGCTGTACTTGCATTGTGGAGCGCATGGTATATATATAGACTCCCTAGACAAGTACTTTAAAATTCAATAACATATTTATATCTAATACTATGTTCAATATTATGAAAAAGATTACAATTACATTACTATCAATACTTCTTTTCAACC
>CAYQNB010000083.1:0-2103 GCA_964418805.1 uncultured Candidatus Saccharibacteria bacterium
GCAGCCTTTGTTGGGTCAACACCAATTGTAACGCTTCTTTATGGTTACTTTGTATATAAGGAAAGGCTTTCCAAACAACAGATATTTGGTATAGCTATTGCTCTTATGGGGATAATAACGTTTTCACTGTTAAAGTAGTTATTTAGTACTCTCAATTCTCTCCCAGCCTTTTTTCCCAATCTTTTCATTCTTCACAACTCTCTTAACCAATATCTTGTACCATGTAACTAGGCGTACAAGGTGAAGGACGATTGACCAGTATAACTGCTTTAGTGATTTTGCATAGAAGAGGGCAAAGAAAGTATGAGGAACCTCTGTTAGAAAGCCTCTAGATTGACCATCTCTTTTAAATACACCATATTCTTTTAGCTGAGCATAACCACCAAGTGAGCGCACTTTCTGTTTGTAGTAGTCAGTTAGGTTGTCTGGATATTTCACAAATACAATGGCCCTTGGTTCATATGCAATCTCAAGATTCATATTACGCAGCATATATGACATATATGCATCATCAGAAAGAAGATCAACTGGAATCTCTTTAATTACATTTCGCATTGCAAACAGATACCCACTCATCGGAAAGAACCTTTTTGAAGAGATGAAATATCCGTTATGCTCTTTAGCAGTTCTTCTTCTTCTAAAATCAGCAGCATCAGCGAGTAGATTTCCAATATATCCCATCATTGTATCTTTAGAATCAGAAGCCATGGGTCTTGAAGTTACACCACCAACACTTTCATTTTCAAAAGGTTTAAGGAGATACTTAAGAGCATTCTCTTTTGCATATACATCTCCATCAGTTAGTACAAGTATCTCACCTTTGGATTTTTTAAATGCAAGATTAAGTGCGTATGGTTTGCCCTTGAGTGGGTCAGTTATCTGTATAAATCTTTTACCCAATTTCAGCCTCTTTGCCTCCTTCAAACCAGCATCAAGTGTCCCCTTGTCTGGAGAGACCTGTATAACTTCGAACTCTCCCTTAAGACCTGAATATTTGATATCTGCAAGAGCACGAATACACCGACCAATTGTATTGGGTTCTTTGAAAGATGTAATAATAATTGAAATCATAATCGATTATATCCGATTATTCACTCTTGTCACCAGTCTCCTCTGTTTTCTCACCTTCAGCTCCTTCTGCACTCTCTTCACCTTCAACTGGCTCTCCATCTACAAGCTCTTCAGCTGGTGCTACCTCTTCAATCTTTTGGATATGTGTAATTGTTACAATTGCACTGTTAAGGAATTCCTCATTTGGAAGCTCAAGACCTTTAGGAAGTTTAATATCAGATACTGTTATTGTTTGTCCTGGGTGCTCTAATCCTGTTATATCAATATCAATTTGGGAGATAAGGTCAACAATCTTTCCTCTAAGTTCAATTGCATTAAGAGCTTTAACAAGTACACCAAGGTTATTTTTAACTGCAGGTGCAATACCAACAAGATTGAATGGGATTGTGAATGTCATCTCCTTGTTTGGATCGATCTCGAAAAATGATATATGTCTAACTGCATCTGTTCTTGGATTCTTATCAATCTCTTTAACAAACACCTTTAACTTTGCATCTCCATTTTTTGCATCAAAGATTGTTGCAGATGTTGCTGTTCTAACAAGATATTCAGCCTCCTTATTTGTTATCTGAATGTTTGTTGAATCTCCTTTTGCGTTATATACAACAGCAGGTACTGTTGCATTTGCAAGAAGTCTTTTAGATTTCTTACCACTTAACTCTCTTTTGTTAAAAACGATTTGTTCCATAGTTTCGAGGGAAAGTTTAGCAAAAATACAGGTTTTTGTCTACTCTAAAGGTTTCTTATATATTCCACTAATTCCTTGTGATTTCCCCATGGTTTATCAAATCGAAGCGTTTCAGAAGGCACTCCTTCACGGGTATGATGTGAAGATGAAAAAACGGTATGAACTCCTAAGGAATTTAATCTCTCACAATAACCAATACCTTCGTTGCCATCACTAGTTAAGTCCCCGTCTACAACCGCCAATACTGGAGAAATCTCACCATCTTCTATACGCCTAAGCAAATCTTCGGCTTCATTGTTAGTTCTTGCTAAACCAAGAATTGTGAAACCTGCTTTGGTAAATCT
>CAYQNB010000084.1:0-2001 GCA_964418805.1 uncultured Candidatus Saccharibacteria bacterium
TATAATGGAAAGAGAGTTAAGATATTTGAGGCAAAGTTAGTTGATGATCAATATCTAATTCCAGGTGAGTTTAAGAGTATTGATGGAAGACTTTTAATTGGTACAAAGATTTCAAACAAGCAGATTGAAGTATTAAAGCTTCAAGAAGAAGGAAAAAGAGAGATGAGTGCTAGTGAGTTTTTAAGTGGGAAGAATATTTAGATTTAATTTTCTCCTCTTGTAGAGGAATAGAGTGAGTATCGTAGCTCATCGTCACTATTCATCATTTCAATAATCAGGTCTGGTGTAATCTCATATGGGACTGCATAGCCAAATGCAGTTACAACATCTATGGGTTTACTATTTTTGGGTTGGTTGAATTCATAAGATAACCAAATTTCGGTATTCTCTACACTAGCCAAACAGAAGATACCATCTTCCTCAACACGATCTTCAGATGATTGTGAAATGTATGTAAATACAACGTTTCGAAATCTAATTTGAATTCTTGGAGGTATATATTTACGGTTATCTTTCACAAAACAGATTTCAACCTCCCTAATACATAATGGGGTTGCCTGGGCATATTCATCCGTTACACTGTAAATAATGTGGCGAAGCCCTTGATAATCAGCATCTTCCATCGTAATTGTATAAGGGGCTTTTGGTTCTTTTTCATCAGAAGAAAGTTTGTGTGTATCCATGACATCTATGTAATAAGCTGCACAAGTACTCCATAAGCCGGATTCTGTTTTATGCAATCATCTATCTATGCGGTGTACATTACACCTTGCTTCGAGTGGGGGTTACCCGCACTAGAATATTGCTAATCTAGCCGGTGGTCTCTTACACCTCCTTTTCACCCTTACCATTGCTGGCGGTATTCTTTCTGTTGCCCTTTTCTCCGAAAGATCACTCCCTCCTGACGCGAATCAGCACCCATTCCAATATGTTTGGAACTGACATGAAGTCCGGACTTTCCTCTGTAATACACTAATTTGGTATTACAGCGATTGCATAGAATACTTGTGCAGTATCTATTATATCATTTTGAGGTGTTTTTTTATATCTTCTCCCATTTTCCACTACCCAATACTTTAGTCTCAGAACCGTTAACTAGAACAGCACAACTATCATCAATACAGTATAAATCGGTTGAAATTGTCTTTCTGTATTCAATATTTGATTCCATTGGCAAAAGATCGTATGAGTGTGGTGATATTTCAAAATCAACGAGGGAAAGCGCTGTTAGGTCTTTTAGTCCATTATGATTCTCGTCGCCTGGCTCAACTGCAGCAATTGCAATGCTTGGTGTTAGGACAATACTTCCAGCACTTGCACCAACAAATACCTGATCCATATTCTCCTTCAGCCAAACATCAACCCCACTCTTTCGGATCATTTCAAGTAGAAAGAATGTATTTCCACCACCGAGATATACAATATCAGCACTCTTTAATCTATGCTTCCAATCAATATCACTTAAAGATATATCAACTATATCAACATCTTTTGCACCGAATTTGTATAGGTCGGTAATCTGCTTTAGAAACCAACCCTTGTCACCTGCTTCTATGTTTGCTGCTGTTGGTATGAAGGCGATCTTGCATTGTGAGATCTCTTTGCCTGATAGTTGAGTGAGAGCATTTGCTATCTCCTGACTTACTATCCCAGATGATGTTAAGAGCAACTTCATCCTACTTTTTCCTCTTTGCTCCCTTCTTTAACAACCAAAGTGGTATGAGAAGAAGTGGGGAGAATACAACTGTCCATATTACAAGGTTACCGAGTTCTTTAAGAAGAATCACAAGTGTTGCTAGCGCTTCCTTAAATACACCAAGTGGTCTCCATGGATCTCCAGCAACTGATACACTCTCAGTGTTTGTTGACATTGTAACTGTGATTGTTGCCATATCAGTCTGTGAAGCATAGTATTTGATCTGTGTTTGCAGGCTCTCTATACTCTCTCTAACGCTTGAAAGCTCCCTTTGAACTGCAAGTATATCTGTGATCTTTTCTGCT
>CAYQNB010000085.1:0-1967 GCA_964418805.1 uncultured Candidatus Saccharibacteria bacterium
TAACTTGTATGGTATTGGAGGTGGAGGAAAGGGTATTCAGAAATACCTCACTGTGAACAACAATATTAGTTTTGAGATCGTTGGTCTTCCAGGAGAGATTCGCTTCTATGTATACTCCCCACGAAAACTAGCAGATCTTGTTGAAAAACAGATCCTTGGTTCATATCAAGAGGCAGATGTTGTTGTTGTACCTGAGTATAATATATTCACTGATGATTCTAAGGTTGCATATGCAAGCCTAATTCAAGAGGACGAACAGTACTATCCAATTAAAGTGGCTGAGGATTTCACAGGAGACCCACTAGCAAATATTCTGAGTACCGTTAGTAAGATGGAAGATGGTGAGGGGGCACTTGTACAGATATGTATATCTCCTGCAGGAAGCAAATGGCAAAAGAATGGAAGAAAGTTTGTTGGAAGGGTTGAGGAGACAAATTCAGACCCAGAGAAAAAGAGAATGAGTGTGAGTCAAGAACAGCTTCAGGCAATTAGCAAAAAGACAAGCAAGATCGGTTTTAAGACTTCAATTAGGATTGTTGCAAGTGCGAAAAGCAGTGAGATTGCAAATATGCATGTGAACAATATTGTTGGTGCATTTGATCAGTTTAGCAACCCAGGGATTAATGAGTTTAAAAAGGAGAAGTTAAACAAACTTAAGGGTCGTGAATTTATGCATGATGTTTTGTACAGAAGAATGCCTCTAAAGGGTAGTTCAATACTAAATATTGAGGAGCTAGCGGGAATGTATCACTTCCCAAACAAAGATATCACAACACCAAACATCAACTGGCTGCTTGCAAAAGAGGCTCCTGCTGCAAACTGGATAAGCTCAGAGGTTGATTCAAAAGATACAATATGGCTTGGAGATAATATATATAGAGGCAAAAGAAAGAGGATCTGCTTTAAGAGAGATGACAGAAGAAGGCATGCATATATTCTTGGACAGACTGGTTCAGGTAAATCTTGGTTGCAGGTAAGGATGATTTTACAAGATATATATAATGGTGACGGTGTTTGCTTTATTGATCCACACGGTCAGACTGCAGAGATGGTGCTTGAGCGTATTCCTCATGAGAGGGTAGAGGATGTCATATATTTCAATGTCGCCGACTATGAAAGGCCATTTGGATTTAACCTCATGGAGTTTAGAGATGAGCAGGACAAGCATAGAATTGTTAACGGTTTCATCGGTCTTCTTAAGAAGCTCTTTGATCCAAATAATCAGGGTATTGTTGGTCCCATTCTAGAAAGGGCAGTTCGAAATGCAATGTTAACAGCAATGTCTGAGCAGGGTTCAACATTTGTTGAGGTTCTAAGAATTTTAACAGATCAAAAATGGGTTGATGAGAAGTGGATGCCGCTAATCAAAGACGATATGGTGAAGCGATATTGGACAGATCAGATTGCAAAGACTAGTGATTTTCATAAGTCTGAAACAATTGGGTACATAACTTCGAAGTTTGATAGGTTTGTAACAAACCTTGCTGTTCGAAACATTATTGGTCAGTCTAAGTCTTCATTTGATATGAGAGAGATCATGGACGGAAAAAAGATTCTCATTGTGAATCTCTCAAAGGGTTTGGTGGGTGAGGAGAATATGCAATTTCTTGGTACACTTTTAATACCAAAGATGATTGCTGCGGCTCTTTCTCGAGAAGATATTCCTGAGGAGCAAAGAAAAGATTTCTTCTTCTATGTAGATGAGTTCCAAAACTTTGCAACAGAGGAGTTTGCTTCAATTCTTTCTGAGGCAAGAAAGTATAGATTGAATCTAACAGTTGCAAACCAGTATATTGCACAGATGCAGGAGTCAATTAAAAATGCGATTTTTGGTAATGTGGGTACACTAATGATTGCAAGAACTGGTCCTGATGATGCTCAGTATCTAGAGTCTCAGTTTGATCCAATCTTTAAGGCAACAGATCTAATGAATCAGCCAAACCTTCATTGGTATGTAAAGATGATCT
>CAYQNB010000086.1:0-1950 GCA_964418805.1 uncultured Candidatus Saccharibacteria bacterium
TTAGAAATTTTAAAGAACAGAGCTTATAAAAGCTCATAGGTGAATTAGAAAACTAATACACTTATTAACCTTTAGATATAGCTTTTAAAAGAGCAGATATATACCTTATATTATACTATGGGCTGATTGAGAAGTCCATATTTTGACAACCTCTTATCTAACTGCTTATTTCTTGAAATTTTGATTAGATCTACAAACATCTCTATTACTTTCCCCACAGTTACGCTTGTATCTCTTGTATTAATATCAGCTATAAATGGAGTTGTTTTCACTTGTACACCGAGCTTTGAGATATAATGGAGAATCTCTGAATCAATTGCAAAACCATTAACAGAAAGATATGGTTCAATTAGTTTGATAATAGAACTATCAAAAATCTTTGCACCACATGATACATCTGATACACCCTTTGGAAGTGAGATTAACAGACTATTTAGAAGAAGAAAGCCTTTAGAAAGAACCTTTCTTAATATTGAAAACTCAATATTTGATCTACTGTGATATTTTGATGGGATTACAACTGAGTGTCCCCTCTTGCTTTCTTTGAGTAGGAATTCAACTGTCTTCATATCAATATCAAGGTCAGCATCAAGAAGAAGAATCTTCTTTCCCTTTGCGATCTTTATACCCTTTCTAATTGCATAACCTTTACCTTTGTTCTGCTTATATGAGATAACACTCACCTTTTTGATATCTACACCCTTCAAGCTCTCTGTGAACTGCTTAATTTTCTTTGAGCTATCATCGGTTGAACCATCATTAACAATGATTATTTCGAATGCAAGCTTTGAGGCTTTCATGAAAGAGAAAACTCTTTGAAGTTGATCAAGTACAGAGCCCTCTTTGTTATATACCGTTGTGATTATTGATATTGTATTCACAATATTTTTACACTAAATTTAGCTTGCTTTTAATCAAGCTTGTGTTTAGGAGAATAATTGTACCTAGAATGAAAAGGATGAATGCGAATGTATATACTGCTGAAAACTCAAAACCTGTATCAATTGGTGTGTGAGGCTCATATGGACTAACCTGAGCAAATAGAACACTCTGTGTTGAAAGTGTAACTGCTAGTGTGTAGATTGTTGTAATAAGTTTCTTCATAATTTGCAAGTATAATTAATTACAACAGGATTATATCAACATTAAGCACAGATATCAATACTATGGGGTGGAATGACTAGTTTACACTAACTAACCAACTTTCAAGAATCTTACCTGAATCTTTCATCGTTTTTGCATTATCTACACCAATATATCTGTAATGCCAACTCTCATGTGCATACCCTGTTGTACCCTCATACCCCTTTGGATATGAAATCACAAAACCATACCTATATGCATTGCTAGTCAACCATTTGCTAGCCTTTGTACTATCAAACTCACTTCCCAACCTATCCCCAATCTCAGAACTACTAAAATCAACAGCAGTACCAAGTTGATGCTGACTGTGTCCAGGACGCGCTGAGACTGTGTCAGCGGCAGCAACATTGCCACTGTTGTAGTTTACCCAGTATTGATATGTTGATGCTTGTGTTGAGTATGAGCGATATGCTGAGATGATTGAAAGATCAATCCCATCTGCTTTTGCAGCGTTATTTAGCGACTTTAGATCGTTAATGATGATATCTCGTACAAAGTATGTACCCTTGCTCTTAACCCTGATTCCAGACTTCTCTGCAAGTACTAGATCATTTGGAGCGTATGAACTTGGAAGCTTATACTTCTTGTTCACAAGCACAAGCAAACTATTTCCATCCCTAGTTGTTTGAAGTATCGTATCTGGGTATTCCCACCAATCTTTGGAACTCTCAACCTGTTCTTTCTTCTGCGGTACAACTTCATCTTCTTCAATCTCCTTCTCTTCATATTCTTGTACCTTCTTTGGCTGTTCTAGCTTCTCACTCTCTTTAAGTTCATCTTTTGTCTCTCTATCCACATTAACTTCAA
>CAYQNB010000087.1:0-1945 GCA_964418805.1 uncultured Candidatus Saccharibacteria bacterium
TTAAAGATGAGAGCAAGACAATTAGAAATCTCCTAGACGAGGCAATTGGAAAGATGGGAGAACCACTTGAGATTAGAAGAATGCTTGTGTGGGAATTAGGGAAGTAGTGCGTATTTGATATCAATCTGATACAATCAGATATGGATTTAAACAGTTTCAGAACAAACCTTGAAAAGTGTATCACACACCTAAATGAGGATCTCGCAGGTATACATTCCGGTCGTTCTTCTACTGAACTTGTTGAAGGATTTAAGGTTGAGGCATATGGAACACAGATGGAACTTAAGGGTGTTGCAAATATCTCAGTTTCAGACGCAAGAAGTATCCTCATCACACCTTGGGACAAGACACTTTCCGAATCAATTGCAAAAAGTATCTCAGGTTCAAATCTTGGATTTCTTGCTTCAGTTGAAGCAGATAGTGTGAGAGTTAAGATTCCTGATCTAACAGAAGAAAGACGAAAAGAGTTTGTAAAGGTGATGAAAGAGAAGGTTGAAGGTGCAAGAATAGCTGTTAGAAATGTTAGACAGGAGATAATGAAAGAGATCGATGTTGCAGTTGAGGGTGGTCTTTCAGAGGATGAGGGCAAGAGATTTAGAGATGATGTTGAGAAGGCTGTAAAAGAGAGCAATGAGAAGATTGAGCAGATGAGGGAGAGCAAAGAGAAAGATCTAATGACAATATAACCCATGTTTGATGTAATAATAAACATTTCAATTGTACTTTTAATTCTTGGAATTCTAATTTTCATCCACGAACTTGGACATTTTCTTGCTGCAAGAGCTGTGAATGCTAAGGTTGAGGCTTTTGCAATTGGAATGGGTCCAAAGATTCTTTCTTGGATTAGAGGTGAGACAGAGTATAGAATTAATCTTCTTCCAATCGGTGGATATGTAAAGATATTGGGTGAAGGTGATGAGAAGTTAGGAAAGAAGGAGAAGAAAGATCCAAGGAGCTTAAAGAATAAAACAATACTTCAAAGAATGTTTGTAATGCTTGCGGGTGTAACGATGAACTTCATTCTTGCCTTTGTAATATATCAGTTCCTAATTGTTCAGTCTGGATATAAGTGGAATCTTCCAGGTGAATTTTCAGATTTTGAACCGAAGTTTGGAAGGGTTGTGCTGAATAAAACGGGGGAACTTAAATACGATGGATTGATTGATGAACTAGGTGCACAAAAGGCAGAGATTCCAGAGACTGGAATATTGAAAAGTATCAATGAGCAACTTCCAACATACTCTTTTGATGTGTCTGAGATCTTGCTTTTAAACAGGTCTAAGGTTGTTGATCTAGAGGTGTGTAACGAATCCTGTAATTCATATCCTGTAGAAGTAAATGAGGAGGGGAGAATTGGAATATTGTTAGATCAGAACTATGAGTTATACATATCATATGAGGATAACAAGCTTTTAGCGGGTGTCGGGCATGCTGTTAATATCTTAGATATATCTGTGAGCAAGCTATCCGATGTATTTTCAAGTGCCAAAGCCAGTGGAGATTATGGTGAGGTTGCAAATAGTGTTGCAGGTCCTGTTGGAATATACATAATTATTGAATATTTCAAATCATATGGATTCTTAACACTTCTAAACTTTCTTGCAGACTTTAGCCTCACTCTCGCAGTTATCAATCTTCTCCCAATACCAGCACTTGATGGGGGTAGAGTACTTCTTCTTTCAATTGAGGCAATCATAAGAAAACCTCTAAATGAAAAACTAGAGGCTTTTGTCATTAACTTTAGTTTCCTAATACTTCTTTTTCTAATGTTTGGGATAATTCTAAAGGATATAATCTTCTTTGAGCAATTGCGTTCTCTATTTAAATAGTATAGATTATTACATACAAATAATATGTAATTGATATGGCTGTAAGGTTAACAAAGAAAGCAATAGTAATTTTAATACTTCTTGGTGTACTCCTTGTTGGTAGTGGTGTTGGATAT
>CAYQNB010000088.1:0-1866 GCA_964418805.1 uncultured Candidatus Saccharibacteria bacterium
ATTATACTATAAGCCCACTCTTGTTTCAATAGAATACTGTTGATATAATGAGTTAATCCGATATACCAAGCTTGTCACTTGGAAGGAGCAGGAAGAACAATATATATTATGTATATTAAGTAGAACCTGACAGAATCTAAACTGTAAAATATAGAACTGTATAGAGATGTACAGAATAAGAGATCTTCAGTGATGTCGATCTAAAGTGAGGTGGTACCACGGTAATTCCGTCCTTACATTTACATAACAATGTGTAAATGTGAGGGCGGACTTTTCATTTACACAGTATTTAAATATAGTTGTAAGAACAATGAGTGACATAAAAAGTAAAAAAGCAGACCTAATACCAAAAGCCTTCGATTCAAAAAAGAGTGAAGGTGAAATATATGCACTTTGGGAAGAATCTGGATACTTCACACCTGAAAAGATGGAGCAATATCTAAAGGAGAATGGATATACACCTAACAAACCATTTGTCATGACACTGCCACCACCTAATGCAAATGGAGATCTACACATGGGACATACATGCGGATACTCATTCCATGATGCAATGGGAAGATTTGCAAGAATGACAGGCCACCCCACTCTCTTAATTGCAGGAAAAGACCATGCTGGAATACAAACCGAAACTGTTTTTTCTAAAATACTTAAGGAAAATGGAGAGGATAAGTGGGTGATGGGAAGAGAGGAGTTTTTCAAACGATGCTACGACTTCTGTTTGCAGTCGGCAAACAACGCAAGAACGCAGGAGAAGAGAATTGGACTTTCTGCAGATTGGGAAAGGGAGTTCTTCACGCTAGACCCAGCCCTAACAGAGATAATATACGATACATTTTTTAAGATGTTGGGTGAAGGAAGAATATATAGGGATAAGCGCATCACAAACCAATGCCCTAGTTGTAAGACAGCACTTGCAGATATTGATACAAAGCATGTAGAGATGCGAGGAATATTTGCATATATCATATATCCATTTAAGGAAGAATCAGACAGAAAGCTAGCAAAGGAGAAACTTGGGTATGAAGGTATAATGATTGCAACTTCAAGACCTGAAACAATGCTTGCAGACACTGCTGTTGCTGTTAATCCAAAGGATGAAAGATATATGGAGTTTGTCGGAAAGACAGTCATCCTTCCAATTATGAACAAAGAGATCCCAATCATCGCTGACGATCATATTGATATTGAAACTGGAACAGGAGCACTTAAGGTCACACCTGCACATGCACAGGCAGATTTTGATATTGCACTTAGACATAATCTCGAAAAACCAAATACAATTGATGAGAGCGGGAAGATGAGTGGAGATATTCCAGAGCGATTCATCGGCATGGATACAATTGAGTGTTCAAAAGCTATATGTAAAGAGCTTTCAGAGCTTGGACTTTTGCACAAAATTGAGAATATTAAGCATGATGTTGCCGTCTGTGAAAGATGCGAGACACCAATTCAACCAATTCTCACATACCAGTGGTTTCTAGATACAAGTGATCTAGCAAAAAAGGCGCTTAAGTCATTGAAGGAGAAAGAAACAACCATACTTCCAAATGGTCAGATGCGTGCTCTGATGCACTTTTTTGAAAATATCCAACCTTGGTGTATTAGCAGGCAACTTTGGTGGGGTCACAGAATTCCAATATGGTATAGCGGAAGCAAAAAGTTGCATGATTGGTTAGCAGAGAATTTAGGAAAAACATATGAAGATTTTGAAAAAGAGACGGGAGAGAGTGCAAATGGAAGTGGAAAGTATTTTGCAACTGTAAAGATGCCAATTGATGATCCCGATTGGAAAGGGAGCAAGAGTGAGCTGAAGTTTGAACAGGAAAGTGATGTTTTGGATACATGGTTTAGTTCAGGACAATG
>CAYQNB010000089.1:0-1805 GCA_964418805.1 uncultured Candidatus Saccharibacteria bacterium
CGGTATAGATCATCAAAGTATAGTCTGTATATATCAGAGATACTCTTACGGTCACCATTCTTAATATATCTATTAATGAGCGACACAGTTTGCAGATTTTCTTTAAAGTTATCTTTCCTATACATATATCAAAGTATGTCACACTTTAATGTGGAGTTGTATAAAGAGGGTGGACAAAAGCATTCACTCCATCTACAATGCTAAGATGTAATTTGTTAGGAAACAGATCTCATTAACAAAAATTCTTTAAACAAACTTCTGCTTATCGCTCAACTTCTCATAATTGTTGCAACAATCACCACATACTACTTCCAAAGCTCTAATCTTGCACAGAAAAGCAAGCAAAGTGAGGCTCGAATACTTTTTAGTACAGTTAGCAATGAGTATGAGAGGATGATACAGGAATCAGAAGAGATTCTCTCAAACTGGTCTGAAGATGTTAAGAATAGTGACAGCGAAAACTTTTGTAATTCGGATAAGATTAAGAATATTTCAACTTCCGAAAGATATATAAACTACGGTTTTGCACTTGTTGATGGGCAGATACAGTGCTCGCTTATTCCTTTTGATAAAGACAAAAACAATCTAGCAGAAAGAATTCCTGAATTTAATGAGGTTGTAAAGAATGAAGAGTTTAGGGTTACAAATTTCGGATACAGTTCTGTTTCAAATGAGGCAAGGGTTGGAGTTGGATACCCACACTTAGATAGTGATGGGAAGCTTATTGGAGTGCTCTTTCTTTCCTTAAGGCTTGAAGAGATAAATGAATATATTGGTATGCTAGATCTCCCAGCTGATTCGGAGTTTCTTGTAACTGATGAAGATGGAGCAATTCTTGTTGCATATCCAACAGATAATTCACTTCTTGGTCAAAAGAAATTTACAGCAGTTACATACAGCCTAATTCTCTCGCAAAAAAGTGGTATATTAGATTTCAAAGGGGATGATGGAACTAACAGAACATATGTTTATGAACCATTCTTTTTTGAGGATAATGAGAATCTAACAAGCTTTATGATATTTGGGCTTCCAAACACCAGAAATATACTAACACCTCTCGTTACAACTCCTCTTTATATAGTATTAATGCTTGCAACTGCTATACTTTTGAAAATTTTAATTGTTTTTAAGAGGAAAGATATTTAACTCAATTGTTTAGTATAAATAATCTTTTAGCATTTTCACTCATATAACCATCTCTATATTCCTTGGGTAGCATCTCTACAAACTCTTGCGAGAATTCAACCAGAGTTTTATATACATCTCGATCAAAATGCCATTCACTTGATACATCTGTACCCCAAAGGACCCTGTCTGGTGCAGCCTCAACGGTTTTAATCCATCTATCATAGCTATTTTCTAGTATTGTATCCCAATTCAACTCTAGCTCTGATATAAATGTAACCTATCCTCCAGGAGAGTACATTAGATTGATCTTTTCAATTGGAACTCCCTCTTGAAAGAGAAGTGTTGCAGTATCAAGAGTATATACAAGATTTTCATACTCTGTGAGTAATCGTGGGAGATCTTCATATAGTTCAGGCCCGTGAAGAAGTAGTTTAGCATTTGGATATAGTTTTAGAATCTGCTCTAACTCTGATACCTGATTAGTATCTCTTAGATGAAACATGATATAGAAGTTTTCATCCTCTGAGTATTTGAATATCTCTTTCCAATTATCATCAAGAAGTGATGAATCTCTGAATGGATCTCTATAAAAGGCAAGCTCTCCATGTCCTACAAAGATTCCTTCATCCTTGCTTCTAACCTTCAAGATATTCTCAACATTTGCATCTGAAGCAACT
>CAYQNB010000090.1:0-1738 GCA_964418805.1 uncultured Candidatus Saccharibacteria bacterium
GAGCATCGGTTTGTGGAACCGAGGGTTGTGGGTTCAAGTCCCATCATCCACCCCAGATAAGAATCTATTTTAAGACATAACGATCTTGCCTATATTTGCTACTTTCCTTTATCTCTCTTCTGCTGTAGTTTTCCCTTATACATATTCTCTTTGAAATTAGGAAACATATCAGTCCAAATTTCAACTGCCTTACCTTTGGTAATTCCAGCTTCTATTGCTATCTTTATATACGCTACAAATACTACTGACTGCATAGCATAGTTTGTTACCCAATCATCTTTGAATTCTATACTCGCTAAATGTTGTATTACTGTTCTGAACATCTCACCCTTATTTCCATTTAGGTTATACTTTTTGAGTAATGGATGATCAATCTGAGAAAAGTCTTCTCTCCTACTCCCTGCTTCCTTGTTCTGTTCGTTAGTATCAAATATTGATCCCCATCTAGACATCGCCTCCTTATTTTCTAGAACAGCCTTCATCTCTCTAGTGTAGTTTGTGGCTATATAGGCTGTTGTGTCAAACTCTTTTGCAGCATTAACTGGCCAAAAGTTAATTGTATCAATACTTCCATTCATAAGGCACTCTAGTTGGAATATGAAGAGGGTATCTTCAAATGTATTTCTATATGGGAGGAAGCCACCTGCTTGCATGAAAGTTCTGGCATGTGCTAATAGAAAACCCCCGTATGCTTTTTGCATTGAATCGAGATCAACCCTCTCAAATTTGCCTTTGGAGTTAGAGTCGAGGGATTCCTTCAGAATCTTAAAGTAGTAGTACATGGCAGGATACTGTTGAAGCATTGATTTAGGTATTTCGTAATAGCTGGAAATTGCACGAGGTGTCCACGGCTTATTATTTAATCCTTTGACTAATTTCTGTAGTATCCCATGATTTAATTCTGTTATATCTGCATCTAGCATGAGTATTGGAATGTCTCTACCTGACCCTTTTAAAGCTAATCCGAGATCAAGCGCCACTTTCTTTGAATCCTGAACCGTATTATCATCTGGAACATGCTCTCGAATTACGTGTACATTAATATTTCGGTTTTGTTTTAGCGCAAGTTCGAGAGATTGGATTACATCTTGAGGAATTTCTTCGTCTTTAAAGTTGAAATAGATGATAACGTTGACAGGACTCTCTTTTACACCTTGTTTCCTTTGTTGCTTGGTTGGATGTAGTGATTCATCTAGTGTCTTAACGGCCTCGTGTAATCTGAATTCGTTCATTGCAGGAATTACAACAATCTGGCCACTCTGTGCTATATCATGTATTTCTTGATCATCTAGTTGTGATCTTAGTCTAGAGAGTCTTTCCTTGTATGTATCGTTGTGCATATCCCAATATTCCTGTTCAAGTTGCTCCATCTTAATAGATTCAAGTTCAGACCAGTGCATTGTGACCGCCTTGTCTACTTCACTTCTTCTCTCTTCCTTATCCACAGATGTAAGGGCAATAATCTCTAAGTGATGCTTAGTGATTTCATTTAGAATCCTTGTTGTTGCAGGAGCAGCGTTACCTACGTTGGATAGGCCATGTTCTATTCGAGGTGAGTGATTGAAATACATCTGTTCATGCCTATTACTCTCTTCCTCAAAGTTTCGGAATTGACCTTCAAAGTCTCTTTTAAAATTTTCAGCTTTCTCTGTTAGCTTTTGTTTGTCATACATGGAGGTATTACACTATAGGTTCCAAGTAGAAGGAAGTTATTGTCTGATGGATTATTAGTGTTGGA
>CAYQNB010000091.1:0-1551 GCA_964418805.1 uncultured Candidatus Saccharibacteria bacterium
CTTCGCCCAAGAATATATACTCTCCCACATCAACACTCTCACCTTTGATTTTGTCTAGTATCGATTTAGCTCTTGCATATGCATACAAGATATATGCACCTGTATCACCATCAAAGTTTGTAGAATCATCAAAATCAAATGCAATATCCTTTCCAATTGCAACTTTTAAGAATGCATACTTAACAGAAGCAACAGCAATCTTATCTGCAACATTCTCATCTGCCTTCTCTCCCATCTTCTTTAATACAATCTTCTTTGTTTCATCAAGAAGCCATTCTGCACCTGGAGTTGCTCCACCTCTACTACTCATCTTCTTCTTGTCTTTTCCTAGTATCAAGCCATGTCCTATATGCTCTGTCTTAGGTGCAAGCTCTGGATTTATCTCAGAAAGTGCACTTAAAAGAACTTTGAAGTAGTTGGATTGCTCAAAACCTGTGATGATTATCGACCTATCATACTTAAACTTCTCATACTTCAGAATTGGAAGTGAGAGATCCTTTGTCTCATATGTAGGAAGGCCTGTACTATTGATAAAGACTCTTGTATGAAGTGATGGGTCTCGTTTCTCACCTCTGAATATAACTGCCCCATTATCCCTCTCAAATACTCCATCCTCAAGTCCTTTTTGAACAATCTCATATCCCTTTCCACTTGCCTCACTCTCAAAGAAATATGCATCAAACTTTGTACCAAGTCTTTCATATATTCTTTCGAAAAATTCAAGACACCACTCTCTTCCTTCTTTGTACATCTTTTCAAAATCTCTTCCCTTAACACTTTCATTAACATCTTTAAATATCTCGGGTGAGAATATTGAGAAGACAAGATAGTTGATTGCGTGAATATCATCAACAACAGCCTTCTCACCTTCTCCATTATCATACTCTTTAGATCCATATGCATATGCTCCTCCAAGATATTCAACCTTCGAAACAAGATCTTTCTGTGAGAGCTGCTCAAATGTCATTTCATCCTTCTCTAGCA
Source organism: uncultured Candidatus Saccharibacteria bacterium (assembly GCA_964418805.1). Lineage (GTDB taxonomy): Bacteria > Patescibacteriota > Dojkabacteria > SC72 > SC72 > CAYQNB01. Next base: position 985 of record CAYQNB010000091.1, read on the forward strand.
TCTTCTCAAGTCCCCATAGGCTCTTTCCAACGTGTAGTCCAACATCTCCTTGGTAGTTGGCTCTAAAAACTTGGGATCCTGTGAATTCGTATAGTCTAGAGAGTGATTCACCGATCATATTGGTGAAGAGGTGTCCCACATGAAGTACTTTGAATGGATTAGGATCTGTGAACTCCAATATTGTCTTCACACCACCGTTGCTTGTATTCTTTCCATACTCAAGTCCACTTTGCGATGCACTATCAAGTGTTTGAAGAAGATATTTTTGGTTTAGTGTGAAGTTGATAAAGCCAGGATTTACAACATCAATACTTTGGAATGTTTCGTTTAGTGTTGAATCTCCATCAAGATATTCATCCAATCTACTTGCGATATTCATTGGAGAATCTTTAAGTTCTTTAGCAAGTTTCAGAGCAATATTACAGGTATAGTCACCATGATCTGGATTTGTTGGGACAACAACCTCAATCTCCTTTAGATCAATCTCAAGTTCAAATCCAAGCTTTAATGCTTTAGATACTGCATCTACTATTATTTTTGTTATGTCCATAATTAACAATATCATTT